>CALDFY010000178.1 GCA_937942115.1 uncultured Anaerolineae bacterium
TTCTTCGCCACCGCTTAGTTTTTAAATATATGGGAGTCCCTCTCTGGGGGAGGGAAGGGGGAGTATTGTTTTTTTTCTTCAGCCTCCCCTCGGCTTTCCCTCCCAATCGTTCCCTTGACAATTTTGAGAGCATCTCCCCTCCCCTCTCCCGAACTTCGTTCGGGAGAGGGGAGGGGTCGGGGGAGGGGTGAGGCCTCTGCCGCCGAAGGCGAGCGGGAGAGGGAAAGGATAGGGAGGGGTGAGGGCAGAAAGTGTCACCAATCATGAACCATCCCGAAAATTCCGATGAGACCTTTTTGCAGTGGAGTCATCGGCACGAAGGGCCCGCAGTTCGGCCATGATGGCCGCGACTTCCTCATCCCGAGCCAGAGTATCTATAAAGAGCATCTTCACCCGCCGCCGCATTTCCGGATGGCGATCCAGCAGGCCCGGAAGGCGGTCTTCCAGAATATACAGCAGTTCCTCGTCGGTGAGGCTCAAAATGGATTCTCTGATCATCCTACCTCCTTACCCGAACACCACGGCCGCGTAGCCAACGAAGTCGGTGGCAGGGCCCCGGGGCATGACCTGATGGCTGTTGGTGTATTCCAGCAGGACGCCTTTGTGGGCACCCAGCGCGCGGGCGGCGGCGATGGCGGCCGCAATAGCCCCGCCGCCGCAGGCGTTGTGGTGGGCCTCCGTCTCGGGGACGACCTCTTCGGCCCGCATCTCCAGCATCAGGCGGATGACCCGCTCGTCATTGGCGCGGGCCCAGGCCAGCGCCCGTTCGCCAGTGCCCGCTGGCGCAAAGCCATAGTACATCGCCCCGTAGTGGGTCAGGTCGGAGGTACCCACCACCACCGCCCGTTTCCCGGACCCGGCGATGGCCCGGGCGACCGCCTCCCCGGCCTCCACCGCCGACTCGTCCGGCGAGACCAGAATGGGGAGAATGCGGGCCTGGGGGAAGAGATACTGGATGAACGGGACCTGCACCTCGGCGGAATGCTCGCCCGCATGGGCCTCCGGAGCGTCCACCAGCCCCCCGTTGCCCTCCCGGATGACCGCCTGGGCCAGGTCCGCATCCACTTCCACCTCCCCCAGCGGGGTCAGCCAGGCCCCGCTCCCGTAGACCGCCGGTCGGAATCCCCCCCAGCGGTGGTTGGCGCTGAGGAGGACAACGGTATCAGGGATGAACTGGGAGCGAATGGCCGCAAAGACCTTCGCGGCGGTGGGGCCGGAGAAGACCCATCCGGCATGGGGGACCACCCCGGCGATAATCGGCTCCGGCAGACCGGTCAACGGCTGGGTGGGCAGGCACTCCTCAATCATCCGAATACAACCCGCCCGGTCGGACGGATAGAATTGACCCGCAACCACAGGACGTCGGACGCGCATCCTGACCTCCTTTCTGGACGATAGACCACAGACGACTCTTCGCGCCGGTTTGGGGGAGTGGGGTGTCCGAGGGGGTGTGGCTACGCTTCCATTATACACCGAATTGGGGCCAGAGGCAATGGTTTGTGAACGAGTGGGCAGTTATCTTCCCTCCCCCATCTGGGCCGCCACGCGTCGGCGGATGGCCTCCACGCGCCGCAGGAGGGGCGGGTGGGAATAGTAGAAGATCACTGCCAGAGGATGGGGAAAGAGATTGGAGAGGTTCTTCTCGGTCAGGCGGATCAGCCCCTCTTCCAGCGCGGTGGGGTGGTCGTACAACTCCAGGGAATAGGCGTCGGCCTCGTACTCCCGGCGGCGGGAAATCCCGTTGGCAATTGGAGATAGCAATAGCCCCAACGGCGAGGCGACGACGCCAAAGAGATACAGCCCCACCGCTGCCACCGGCCCGACCGGCCCCATCGCGCGGTAGAGGTCCTCCAGACCCACCACCGTGTAGAGCCAGGGGCGGGCCAGCACCCAGGCCACCACCGCCAGCCCCAGGCCGGAGAGCAGAATCCCCCCGACCATCCCCTTCAGGACGTGTCGTTTCTTCCAGTGCCCGATTTCGTGGGCCAGGACGGCCAGAATCTGAGAGGGGGAGAGTTGCTCCAGCAACGTGTCAAAGAGGGCGATGCGGCGGTTCTTTCCGAAACCGGTAAAATAAGCGTTGGAGTGGGTGCTGCGCAGCGACGCGTCAATCTGGAACACCCCGCCCAGGGGAAAACCGGCCTTCCGGGCCAGCGCAAAGATGTCCTCCCGCAGGGCCTCGTCCTGGAGCGGCTCAAACTTGTTGAAGAGCGGGAGGATGACCACCGGCGCGATGTAGGCGACCAGCAACTGGAAGAGCGTGACGAACCCCCACGCCGGAAGCCACCACGTCTCCCCCATCCGTTCTATCAGGAAGAGCAGGACGCCCGCCAGCGGAACCCCCAGTACCAGGGCCAGAAGCAGGGATTTGGCCTGGTCCGAGAGCCAGGTCTTCCAGGTGATGGTGCTGAAGCCGAACTTCCGCTCCACCCCGAAGTCGGAGAGGAGGCCCCAGGGCAGACCGGCCAGGTAGGAGATGGCCCCGAGGACGGCCAGCACGGCCAGTCCCTGGACGACGCGCGCCGCCGGGAGCGCGGCGGCCCAGCGGGCCAGCGCGGGGAGCAGGCCGGAAAGGAGAATCCCCACCGTCACCGCCAGGTCGGTGATGCGGGCGCCCTGGGCCAGCCACGTATGGGCCTCCCGATACGCGACCATCTGCGGGAACCGGGAGGTATCCAGGAGCGCCGCCCATTCCGGCGGCAGCGGCGCCGCCGCCCGTCGCTTCAGATAGGCCAGATTCAGCCACGAGAGCGCGGTCGTCAGGGCGAAATCTATCAGCAGCAGGGAGATGATGAGGGCCATATTCCGTCCCGCAACTTTTTAAGCACCCTCCCTATGTCAAGAGAGGGAAGGGGGAGGAGTCACCGATTCAGCCACTCCACCGTCGGCCGCAGGTCCAACTCCTCAATCAGACCGTTCAGTTCCTCCTCGGTCAGCGGGCGACCCTTGCCCGCGTAGGCTGTCAGCGCGGCCTCCAGCGCATTGGTGCCGAACGACCGCCCCTCATACCGGGGCGTCGTCGTGATGACCAGACGGACACCCCGCGCCCGCAGCATCTCCACGTTCTCGGCCGTCGTGGTATTGGTGATGATCCACTTCCCCCGCAGATTCTCCGGCAGGTACTTCTTCATAAACATAAAATCTCCGGCCAGCAGGTCCGATTGCTCCCAGAAGCGCTGATATTTCGGTTCGTATTCCTTTTCCGTCCCCTCGCTGCCGTAGAAGAGCATGCTCATCGGGAACCGGCTGACGAAGGGCATCAGCATCCGCGCGACCCGCTTGTAATTGCGCAGACCGCGAATGGGAATGGGAATGTCCAGGGCGATCATCAAGTCGCCGAAGATGACCTCATCGGCGACCTCGCTGACAGCCTGGGCCAGCCCGATGCGGTCCACGGCCACCGGGACGAACGCGCGTCGGAAACGGGGTATCTCTTCCAGGAAGGGCCGGGCCCGCTCAAAGACGCGCCGCTCCAGCGTGTGCTTCAACCCCCGACCGTCCACCACCGGCGTCTGGCGGACGTCCTGGATCAGATAGAAGGCTGCCCGGAGGGGATATTCCCGTTCGTCTATGCGAATATAGAGGTCCACCCCGCCGATACCGAAGGCATCCACTTTGCCATCCAGTTCGGCGAAGAGACGGCGGGCCTTCTCCACATCGCCGTCCGTGCCAACCCGCTCTATGGAGACGGGCTCACCCCGAAAAGTGACGACCACCCGCTTATCGCGGGAAGAACTCCCCAGGCTGATGCTGACCGCGCGTTTCATGGTGCTCTCCTCCCCAAGGTAACTGAGCTTGCGGCGAGGCGACCGCAGACTGTCACACAGCACATTATCTCCATTTCCCGAAGGATGTCAAGAGCACCGCTGAGGTTCCTCACACCTCCCCCTGACACCCCCATAAGTTAACTTCAGGTTGGATTCGGCCCTCCGCTCCCTGTCGCCCTGGGCGACGATTGGAAATTGGCCTTCCTGGACGCTTCGCGTCGGGCGTCAACGGAAGTTGACGCCTTTCTCAGAGGTTGGCGAAGGCCAATCTCTGGCCGAAGGCCCAGGGCGGCTGACCTCCGTCGGCTTCCGGAGGTGGCGGACCGGCCCGGTGCCTAAAGTTAACGCTATGGTGAGGTACTCCACTTGCCTCCTTTGCCGCTATCAGGTAGAATACAGGCGGCAGGGGGGAGACTATTGCGCTTGCAAAAAGGCCCCGCCCGGACGTTTACGTCCGGGCGTAACTACCTGCGCCGGGGGCTAAAAGCCCAATGGCCCTAACTTTTTCGGCGCGCTGGCCTCACCCCTCCCCGGCCCTTCCTATTTCCCGAACTTCGTTTGGGAGAGGGGTGCCTCACCCCTCCCCCGGCTCCTCCCCTCTTCCGCTCGCCTTCGGCGGCGGGCGAGGGGAGGGGTGGAATGGGGTTTTGAGGGCGGCGGCGAAGCCGCCGCCCTCACAACCCCTCTTCTCCCCCGCCTCTGGGGGAAAAGGGGGGCAAGGGGGGGATGAGGGGGCAAATTCCACCTCAGGCGATTGCCCAAATCATTTGTTAAACTGCAATACTGCCGGGCTCCTTCGGGCTATGGAGCCCCCGAGGGGGGGCTTCGCAGAATAAACCCGGCGGTTTACCGTCGGGCAGAGGGCGGCACTATGGGCGTGGTGGACGAAATCAAAGAGCGGCTGGACATCGTGGATGTCATCGGCGCCTACGTTCCCCTCCAGCGGGCGGGGCGCTATTACCGCGCCCTCTGCCCATTCCACGCGGAAAAGACCCCCTCCTTCTACGTCTTCCCCGACTCCCAGCGCTGGCACTGCTTCGGGGCCTGCAGCGAGGGCGGGGACATTTTTACGTTTGTGATGAAGCGGGAAGGGTGGGACTTCGCCACCGCCCTGGAGGAACTGGCCCGCCGCGCCGGGGTCACCCTGCGGCCCCGCACCCCGGAGCAGGCCCGTGCAGAGGAAGAGAATGCCCGCCTGAAGGCCGCCGTCGCCGAAGCGGCCCGCTATTACCACCACCTGCTCCTCCACGCCCCGGAGGCCGCCCGGGCCCGGGAGTATCTGGCCCGTCGGGGCCTCTCCTCGGAGACCGTCCTCCGCTTCCAACTGGGCTACAGTCTGCCGGCCTGGGACGCGCTGCGGGCCTACCTGACCGGGCGCGGTTTCACCCCGGACGAACTGGTCCGGGCCGGCCTGCTGGTGGAGCGGGAGGACGGCTCCACCTACGACCGCTTCCGCGACCGGCTGATGATTCCCATCCGCGACCCCCACGGCGAAACCGTCGGGTTCGGCGCCCGCACGCTGGAGGCCGAGGGCGTCCCCAAGTACATCAACTCCCCCCAGACCCCGCTTTTTGATAAAGGACGGTTGCTTTTCGGCCTGGATATGGCCCGGGACGCCATCCGCCGGGAGGAGTGTGTCGTCGTCGTGGAAGGGTATATGGACGTGATGCAGGCCCACCAGGCCGGTTTCGGGAACGTTGTCGCTCAAATGGGCACCGCGCTCACCGAGACCCAGGTCCGCCTCCTGAAGCGGCACACCCGGCGCCTCATCCTGGCGCTGGACCCGGACGCGGCGGGAGTCCAGGCCACCCTGCGCGGCCTGGAGGTGGCGCGGGAGGCCCTGGACCGGGAACTGGCCCCCGTCTTCAACCCCCGGGGGCTGGTGGGCTTTGAGCGACGGCTGGGGGCCGAAATCCGCGTCCTCACCCTCCCCGCCGGCCAGGACCCCGACGACCTGATCCGCCAGAACCCGGACCGGTGGCCCGTCCTGGTTCGGGAGTCCCTGCCGGTGGTGGAGTTCGTCCTGGGACAACTCCTCCGCCAGACCGACCTGGAGGACGCCAAGGGACGGGCCCGGGTGGTGGAAGCGATGCTCCCCCTCCTGCGGGACGTGGCCGACCCGGTGGAGCGGGAGGCCTACGCCCAGAAGGTGGCCCGCGCGCTGCGTCTGGACGCCCGGACGGTGCTGGCCCGCCTCTACGAGGCGGAGCGCCAGGCCGCCCAGCGGCCGTTTGTTCGTAGTCAGCCACGAAGCGAAGCGGAGTGGCGTCCGGAGAGCGCCGACCTGGAGGGCTACTGCCTGGCGACGCTCCTCTCCCAGCCCTGGCTCCTGGATGCGGTCAATCGCACCCTGGCGGAGTGGGACATCCCGCCCCTCTATTCCGGCGATTTCAACGATCCGGCCTGTCGGGCCGCGCTGGAGGTCTGGGAGGAGATGCTGTCAGAAGGACTGGCCGACCCCTCCGTGTTGCGGGAACGGTTGCCGGAAGTGGTTGTCCTCCGGCTGGAGGGTCTCCCCAAACCGCCGTCCGGTCTCTCCGACGAGCAATGGCTGCGGGAGGGGGTCCAGGCCGCCCTGCGACTTCGGGAACGAAACCTGCGGCGCCGCAAGGCGGAACTGCGGGCCCTGACCGAAGAGGCCCCGCCGCCGGAGGTGGACCGATACGGTCAGGCGCTGGAGGAGAACGCCCGCGCCCTCCTGCGGGTTCAACAGGCCCTGCATAACCGCTGCTGGGCGCTCCCACCCCCCGGGGTGGAGACGCTCTTTATTGAAGGAGAACCCCGATGACTCCGATGAATCGGGCTTCATCTCCAAAGAGTCCGCCGGACGAGAAACCCTTTCTGCCGGACGATTTGGTCCTGGACGAACTGGCGCTGGAGGAAGAGGAGCCGCCGGTAGAAGAACTGGAAGACCTGGACCAACTGGAAGCGCTGCTGGAAACGGAGGAACCGGCGGCGGACCCCGTCCGGGCGTATTTGCGGGACATCGGTCAGGTGGCCCTCCTGGAGCCGCACCAGGAGATGTGGCTCTCCACCATTCGGGAGGCGGCGACGTTTCTGGCCGACGCCCGGGAGCGGGCCCGGAAGCGCCTGCGTCGCCCCCCCACCCACCGGGACGTATGGGAACAACTGATCCGCGATGGGCTGGCCCTGTGGGACGACATCGTCCAGGCCTGTCGGGCGGCGGGTATCTCCCCGCCGGACTTCGCGACCATTGTTCAGGAGGCGCGCGCCCTCCATCACCAGTTACTCCCGCCCATCCGCTCGTACACCTACGAGTTCCTGGAGGCCACCGACGCCTCCGTGAAGGACGGGCAGGGCGGCGACCTGACCCGCCGGATGATGGAGTTGCTGATCTACCTCCTGCTCCTCCCGGAGGCCACGCTGGACCTTCTACGAGACCACTGGGTCCGGGAGGGCCGCCTGCCCAGCGCGCGCCGGATGCGTCGCTTTGCCCCTCCGGAAGAGGCTCTGGCCCTGGCCTGGGCCGATGTGGACGGACGGGCGGCCGAGGCGCAGCAGAACCTCATCCAGGCCAACCTCCGGCTCGTCGTCAGCATCGCCAAAAAGTTCATCGGTCGGGGTATCGCCTTCCTGGACCTCATCCAGGAGGGGAATCTGGGCCTCCTGCGGGCCATCCGGAAGTTTGACCACACCAAAGGCTTCAAGTTCTCCACCTACGCTACCTGGTGGATCCGCCAGGCCATCAGCCGGGCGATTGCCGACCAATCCCGCACCGTCCGCATTCCCGTCCATATGGTGGAGACGATGAGCCGGATGGCCCGGCTGCAGCAGCAGTTGACCCAGCGGTACGGTCGGGCGCCCACGCCGGAGGAACTGGCCCTGGAGATGGGAATGCTGGAAGAGGAGGACGCCCGCGTCGTCCGCCGGGCGCTGGAGACCGGCGAGCCGCTCCCGCCGACCGTCCAGCATCACCTCCGCCAGGCTACCGCCAAAATCCGCGCCATCCTCCGCCTTTCCCAGGAGCCGGTCTCTCTGGAGACGCCGGTCGGGGAGGAGGAGAGCGGGAATCTGGGCGAATTCATTGAGGACGAAAGCATCCCTCCCCCCGACGACGCCACGTCCCGGCACCTGCTGGAGGAGCAGATTCGCAGCGCGCTGGACGTGCTGAACGAGCGGGAGCGGGCCGTCCTGGAACTGCGCTACGGCCTGCGGGATGGGAGGTCCCACACCCTGGAGGAAGTCGGACGGGAACTGGGGGTCACCCGGGAGCGCATCCGTCAGATTGAGGCCAAAGCGCTGCGCAAGTTGCGCCACCCCGTCCGCAGCCGTAAATTGCGGGATTATCTGGGGTAGAAGCAGGGAGCAGGGAGGTGGTCAGTGTCCCCGGTCCGATTCTGGCAAAAAGGGGCCTGTTTTTTTCGGAGACGGCGGGCACCTTCCCCGCCGGCCGGTCCGGCCCCGTCGGTCGGGCCTTCCCAGCCGGAGGCGGAGATAGACGAGACCATCCGGAGCGCCGTGGAGCGTCTGCTGGAGGACGAGGCCCTGACCGCCGACCTGGTGGATGCGGCGGCCCGTCGCCTCCTGGATTGGGGGATTATGCAGGTGACTGCTATCCTCCGGGAGACCGGCGCGGCCTCCGAAGAGGCCCGGACCCGCCTGGCCGCGCTCCGTCAGCAAATGCGGGCCATTGCCCGCCAGGTGGGGCAATTATCCCCCGATGAGCAGCCATCCGCTCTGCAGAGACTGCTGGAAATAGGCCCCGGTCCGGCAACGGCGGGCCATTCATTCTCACCCCAAGACACAAAGACACCAAGGGAGATATAAACATCCGTGTTCTGGGATGGTTCATATGGAATTTTTAATCTTCCAAAAGTGCCACCGATTCCGTCAGAAAATGAACCGTCCCCGTGTTCTTTGTGTCTTTGTGTGAGATTCCTCACCCCAGACGAAGCAGAGGAGGCATCATGAGCAAGCGATCCACCCGACCGGAGTGGACCTGGAGGACGATTGTCCTCCTGGTTGTGTTTCTCCTGCTGGCCTGGCTGTTGCGGGAGTTTGCCGGAATTGACCTCCTGGGAGGAGGGGAGGTCACCGACACCGTCACCGGCGATTGGATCGCCGTCTATTTCACGACCCCGCGCTATCCCGATGACCCCGCCCTTCACACCGGAGGCGTAGACCTCCACCTGGTGGAACTGATAGACAGGGCCCAGAAGCGGGTGGACGTGGCCGCCTACCAGTTGAACCTCCCCACCGTCACCGATGCCCTCCTGCGCGCCCACTGGCGCGGCGTCCAGGTCCGCCTGGTCACCGACGGCGAATACGAGGGCGAGGAGATGGTGGCCCGGCTGCGCCGCGCGGGGGTTCCCGTCACCGTCCGCCCCAAAGATGGCGGAATTATGCACAACAAATTCGTCGTCGTGGACGATGCCTGGGTGTGGACCGGCTCCTGGAACCTCACCGAGAACTGCACATACCGGAACAACAATAACGCCGTGCTCATCTCCTCCCCCCATCTGGCAGAGAACTACGCGACAGAGTTTGAGGAACTGTTCAACGGCCGATTCGGCCCAACGTCCCCCAAAAACACTCCCTACCCGACACTGGTGGTAGAAGTGCCGGAGAAATCGCTCCAGGTTCCGATAGAGGTGTATTTTGCGCCGGAGGACAAGGTCGCCAGCCACCTGATTCCGGTCCTCTCCAGCGCGCGCCGCAGTGTGCGCTTTATGGCCTTCTCGTTCACCAGTCAAGATATTGCTGATACCCTGATCCAACTGGCCCGCCGGGGGGTCTCCGTGGAGGGGGTGGTAGAGAGTCGGGGGGCGGATGCCGCCTACGCTCAATACGCCCGGCTCCAAGAGGCCGGCATCCCGGTCTGGAAAGACGGAAACCCCTACCTCCTGCATCACAAAGTCTTCATTGTGGACGGGGAGATCGTCGTCCTGGGGTCGTACAACTTTACCGGTAACGCGGAAAAGAACAACGACGAGAACCTGCTCATCATCCATCACGCCGAAGTCGCCCAGGCCTTTCTGGGCGAGTACGGTCGGGTCTGGCAACAGGCGGAGCGATGATAACAGGTCGCAGGGAGCAGGGAGCCAACATGCGATAAGCGATGCGCGATATGCGATGCGCGATGGGCGATGCGCGATGGGCGATACGCGATAAGCGATATGCGATGCGCGCAGATAGGAGGTCGCGATGGACGATAAACGGGCGACATTCACCGGATGGCAAATGGCCGCGATAGCGGTGGGCCTGCTGGTACTGGTCGTTTCCTGTTGCTCTCTGGGGTTGCTAATCGGCGGCGTGGCCGGGTTCAGCCTGGGCCGGGCCTCGGTACGCCCCGAACCCACCCCGGAGTGGCACATCATTCCGCTCCCCGGCGTCCCGACCCCTGAATTCCCACCCCTGTTGACTCCTGTCCCGGAGGAACGGCCGTACCTGGGTATCCGTTACATTATGCGGCCGCGCGGGGCCGAAATCCAGGAAGTCATCCCCGGTAGCCCAGCCGCGCGGACCGGCCTGCGGGTGGGCGACCTGATCCGGGAGGTGGATGGTCAGCCGGTAAGCGCAAACCGCCCTCTGGCGGAACTTCTCTCCCGTTACCGCCCCGGTGACCAGGTCACTCTGATGGTGGAGCGGAATGGGGACGAACAGGAGATACGGGTCACCCTGGGCCGCTGGCCATCACCATAGAGGGAGAAGACATGGAGATTTCGCAACTGATCTGGATTGTTGCCGTCACCCTGCTGGCGCTGCTGAACATCGTCTGGCAACTGGACCTGCAGACCCGCCTGAAGCGGCTGGAGGAGCGATACCGCCGCCTCTCCGGGGCGAGCATGGAGGAGACCGGCCCCAGGGTCGGCGTGGGGACGCTGCTGGCCCAGATTGGCGCGGTGCGGGACCGGGTGGAGAAACTGGAGGCCCTCGCCCGGCAGTCCCAAACCACCCTGGGGCACACCATTCAGGGGGTGGGGATGGTGCGCTTCCGGGCCCTCCCCGACGTCGGCGGGGACCAGAGTTTCGCCCTGGCACTGGTGGACGGCGAGGGGAACGGCGTCGTCCTCTCCGCCCTCTACCTGCGGGAGGGAACCCGCTTCTACGGCAAACCGCTGACGGCCTGGAACTCCACCTACCCGCTCACCGACGAGGAGAAACAGGCCCTGGAGCAGGCCCGGAAAGCAGTAGCGCACGATTAATCTTGCGCCACTGCGCCACGCGGAGGAACCATGCAGGCACTGGTTTATGACGGTCAGACCCTCCAGGTGCGGGACGATTACCCCCGTCCCGTCCCTCCGCCGGGGGAGGCGCTGGTGCGCGTCCGCCTGGCCGGCATCTGCAACACCGACCTGGAAATCGTGCGCGGCTATATGGGGTTCCGGGGCGTATTGGGGCACGAATTTGTCGGCGTTGTGGAGGAATGCGCGGTTCGCAGTGAGGCCGTTCGTAATGAGGCCCAGAGCGAAGCGGAGCGCCGTCTCGTTCGTAGTGAGGCACGAAGCGAAGCGGAGGGCCGTCTTGCTGGTAGTGAGGCACGGAGCGAAGCGGAGCGCCGTCTCGTTCGTAGTGAGGCACAGAGCGAAGCGGAGGGCCGTCTTGCTGGTAGTGAGGCACGGAGCGAAGCGGAGGGCCGTCTCATCGGACAACGAGTGGTCGGAGAGATCAACGCCTACTGCGGCGAATGCCCCACCTGCCGGGCCGGGCGCCCCACCCACTGCCCCCACCGCACCACCCTGGGCATCTGGGGGCGGGATGGCGCCTTTGCCGAATACCTGACCCTCCCCATCCGCAACCTGCATGTCGTGCCCGATGGCGTCCCCGACGAGGCCGCCGTCTTCACCGAGCCGCTGGCGGCGGCACTGGAGATTCTGGAGGGGGTCCACATCCGCCCCACCGACCGGGTCGTCGTGCTGGGGGACGGCAAACTGGGCCTGCTGGTGGCCCAGGTGCTGGCCCTGCTGGGCGGCGACCTGACCGTGGTGGGCCGCCATCGGGAGAAACTGGCCATCCTGGCCCGGCGGGGCATCCCGACCGCGCTGGAATCCGAGGCGGAGGGGCTGACGGCGGACGTGGTTGTGGAGTGCACCGGCAAGCCGGAGGGATTCGCCGCTGCCCGGCGCATCCTGCGGCCCCGGGGGACGCTGGTCCTGAAGAGCACCTATCACGGCCGGGTGGAAGCGGACCTGACCGGCCTGGTGGTGGATGAAATCACCCTGGCGGGTTCCCGCTGTGGGCCGTTCCCCCCAGCCCTCCGACTGCTGCAGCGCGGCCTGGTGGATGTCCTGCCGCTGGTCAGCGCGGTCTACCCCCTGGCCCAGGGGGTGGAGGCCTTCGCCCGCGCGGCGGAGCCGGGAGTGCTGAAGGTGTTGCTGCGGGTGGAGTGAGTCGTGACCCGGAGGGCGGTGCGGTGTTTTTATTAGCGGGTGGCTCTGCCCCCAACCCAATCCCCGCCGGAGAGGAGGTGATGCCTATCGGGGAGAAATCGTAGAATCCCGCAGACAACCCTTACATTATCAACCATTTCATCCCCTTTATCCACAGGAGGAACCCCCAATGAAAGCCGTCATCACGATGTGGAAGAATACCCGCATGATTATCCTGGTGGCCGTCTGTGCGGCCATCTATGCGGCGGCGCTGATTGCCTTCAAGACCGCCATCCCTCTCATCCCCGGCATCACCGAAGTCCGCGTCGCCAATATCTTCCCGATGGTCTTCAGCCTGCTCTTCGGCCCGGCGGCCGCCTGGGGGTCGGCGATCGGCAACCTCATCGGCGACATCTTCGGCGGGACCTTCGGCCTGGGGAGCATCTTCGGCTTCATCGGCAACTTCCTGCTGGGCTACCTCCCCTACGCGATGTGGACCACCCTGAAGCCCATTGCCGATGGGAAGCGGGAACTGGCGCTGGGGGACTGGCGCTCCTGGGTCCTCTACATCATTCTGGCCCTCATCTCCTCGGCGGCCTGTGGCGTGGTCATCGCGATGTGGCTGGAGGTGCTGGGGCTGGTCCCCTACCCGGTCCTGGTCACCATCATCACCATCAACGACACCTTTGGTAGCCTCATCGGCGGTCTGCTCCTGCTGGCGGTCTACGGCGTCGTCCGGCGGCAGTTGCGGCTGATCTGGTGGGACGTGATGGAGCCGGAGGACATCGGCAAGCCAGCCGCGGGCGTCCTGGGTGCCTGGCTGGTGGTCGTCGGCGCGCTGGCGGGCTGGATCCTGGGCGCGTACGTCCTCTCCGGACAGGCCCTGATCATCGGGATCATCACCACCATTCTGATCCTGGTGGGTTCGTTCCTGATGTAGGAACCCGGAACCCCCGATGGGTGTCGCCATCTCCATCCAGGACCTCTCCTTCACCTACGCGGAAACCACGCGTCCGGCACTTCAACGTGTCAATGGCGAGGTGGAAGAAGGCACCTTCGTGGTGATCATGGGGCACGAGGGCGCGGGGAAATCCACCCTTTGCTGTTCCCTGAACGCCCTCGTGCCTCGCTTCTTCCGGGGAGAGTACGCCGGTCGGGTGGTGGTCCACGATGTGGAGGTCGCCAAAGCCCGGGTCGCCGATATGTCCCGGCGGGTCGGCCTGGTCCTCCAGGACTTTGAAGCGCAACTCTTCTCCACCAGCGTGGAACTGGAGGTGGCCTTCGGGCCGGAGAACCTGCGCCTGCCCCGGGACGAGATAGAGCGGCGGATTGACCGCTATCTGCGATTCGTGGGACTGGCGGATATGCGCCGCCGGGAGCCGGCCAGCCTCTCCGGCGGGCAGAAACAGCGGCTGGCCATCGCCTCCGTCCTGGCGCTGGAGCCCCTCGTCCTGGTGATGGACGAACCGACGACCGACCTGGACCCGCTCGGGCGGGAGGAGGTGCTTTCCGTCTCCGATCTGCTGCGGCAGGAACGGCGGACCCTTCTGGTCGTGGACCACGACCCGGATACGGCGGTGGACGCCGACCAGGTCTGGTTGATGCGGGAGGGGGAAATCGTCGCTCAGGGGCCGCCCCGCCAGGTACTGACGGACCTGGCCCTGCTGGAAGTCTGCGGGGTCCAGCCTCCGCCGACCGTCGCCCTCTTCCAGGCCCTGGGGTGGCCCGGCCAGCCGCTGACCGTGGAGGAAGCCATCGCGCGGATCCAGGAGCACGGCCTGGCCCGACCCCGTCCCCTGAAGCCCCCAACCTCGCCGGTGAACGGGCGCCCCGTCATCCTGGAACTCCGGGATGTGGATTACGTCTATCCCACCCGCGCGGTGGAGGCGCTGAAGGGAGTCAACCTGCAGATTCGCGAGGGGGAGTTTCTGGCCCTCGTGGGGCAGAACGGCTCCGGCAAGACGACGCTGGCCAAGCACCTGAACGGTCTGCTGAAACCCACGCGGGGGGAAGTGTTCTTCCGGGGACGGCCCCTGGGCGAAATCCGGCGCACGGAGATGGCCCGTTTCGTCGGCTACGTCTTCCAGAACCCTGACCATCAGATTTTCTCCAACACGGTGCGGGAGGAGGTAGGGTTCAGCCTGCGGATGGCGGGGATGAACCCAAAGGCCATAGAGGAGCGGGTCGCCGAGGCGCTGGCCGTGGTGGGGCTTTCGGGGTATGAAGAGGAGGTCCCCTTCACCCTGACGAAAGGGGAGCGGCAGCGGGTGGCCGTCGCCTCCGTGCTGGCGGCCCAGCCGCAGGTCATCATCCTGGACGAGCCGACCACCGGGCTGGACTACCGCCATCAGCGAAGCATGATGGAGATGCTCCGGGACCTGCACCGGCGGGGGCACACGGTCATCATCATCACCCACTCCATGTGGGTGGCGGCGGAGTACGCCGAGCGGGTGGTGGTGATGAAGGACGGTCGGATTCTGCTGGATGCCCCTACCCGGGCGGCCTTTGCCCAGGAGCAGACGCTGGCAGAGGCATCCCTGCGCCCCCCGCCCCTTCTGCGATTGGGGAACTGGCTGGGGACATCGGGAATTACCCTGGAAGCGATGGTGGAGGAACTGGGGACGGGATGAACATCTTTCTCTACCTGGACGAGAACACCTGGTTTCATCGGCTGGACCCCCGGACGAAAGTCATCGGGGTCCTGTTGCTCTTTGGCATTGTGATGGTCTTCAACCATCCGCTGTATATGGCGGCAGTCGCTCTGGGGCTGGTGTTGCTGGGAGCGGCGGCGAAGGCGTTGCCCAACTTCTGGCGGATGCGCTACATCCTGGCCCTGCTGGTGGTCTTCAGCACCGTGCTATGGCCGTTTTTCGCCAAAGGGCCGACCCCGCTATGGTCGTGGGGCCGCCTGGAGGTCAGCCGGGAGTCGCTGATGTACGCGGTCGCGATGGGGCTGCGGTTGGCGTCCTTTGTGGCCGCCGGGCTTATCTTTCTCTCCACTACCACCAACGAGGAATTCACCCACGGGCTGATTCGTCTGGGGCTGCCGTATCCGGTGGCTTTCGCCTTCTCCACCGCCCTGCGTCTGGTGCCGACGTTCGCCGGTGCCGGCGCGACCATCGTCCAGGCCCAGATTTCCCGGGGGCTGGATGTGGAATCGGGAAACATTTTCCAGCGCGCGGGCAAATTCATCCCCCTGGGTGTCCCGCTCTTTATCTACGCCGTCCGGCACACCAACATGCTGGCGATGGCGCTGGAATCCAAAGGCTTCAATCCAGGGGAGCCGCGCACCTGGTATCTGAATCCCCAGATGCGTCGGGCGGACTACATTGCGCTGGCCGTGCTGACGGTCCTCTTCCTGGCCGCACTCTTCTTGCGGTTGCAGGGGTACGGTCAGGTCCTGCCGCGATTGTGAGGACACCTATGCACATCATCATTGTCGGTTGCGGACGGACAGGGTCCCTTCTGGCCCGTACCCTGGCTGGAAGAGGCCATCAGGTCGTCGTGGTGGACCCGAACCCGGACCAGTTTCTCCGGTTGGGGCCAGATTTTCGCGGCCGGACCATCACCGGCTTGGGATTTGACCGGGACGTCCTTCTGCGGGCAGGGATAGAGCATGCGCAGGGGGTGGCCGCCGTCACCAGCGACGAGACCGCCAACCTGCTGATCGCCTTCATCGCCCGCCGTCATTTCCACGTCCCCAATGTGGTCGCCCGTCTCTTTGAGTCGGAGCGGGCGGCCCTCTACCAGGCCATCGGCGTCCCGGTCGTGACGGCGGCAGAGTGGCGGGTTCACCGCTTGGAGCAACTGCTCTGCCAGCCCGCGCTGAACGTGGTGGATACCCTGGGCAACGGCGAAGTAACGGTCGTGGAACTGCGGGTTCCGCCGGCCTGGGCAGGCCAGCCGTTCTCTTCCCTGTTCATTCCGGAAAAGATGATGCCTGCGGTGTTGATTCGCGGAGGGTCGGCCCTGATTCCGGCTCCGGATGTCCCGCTGGAGGCCGGGGACATCGTCCGCCTCAGCGTGGCAACGGATGCCCTGGAGGACTTGCGGGCCCGGCTGGTGCAGGCAGGAGGGGTAGAATGCGCGTCCTGATCGTCGGCGGCGGGAAAGTCGGCTCCTACCTGGCCTCTCTTCTGCTGGCCGATGGATACGAGGTCTGTATACTGGAGAACCGCGCCTCGGTGCTGGCCCGGCTCTATCGGGAACTCCCCACCGAGGTGGTGATGGATGGAGATGGCACCCGGATGAGCGCGCTGGAGCAGGCGGGCATCCGCTCCTCCGATGTCCTGGTCGCCGTCACCGGCGACGACGAGGTCAACCTGGCCGTGGCGATGATGGGCCGGTTCATCTTCAATGTACCGCGCATCATCGCCCGGGTCAACAATCCCCGCAATGCCTGGCTCTTCACCCCCGAGGCGGGCGTGGATGTCGCCCTGAATCAATCCGACCTCCTGGCGAAACTGATCGCCGAGGAGATGTCCCTGGGGGATATGATGACGCTGGTGCGGCTGCGGCAGGGGGAACTGGCGATTGTGACGGAGAAACTGGAGCAGGGTGCAAAAGCAGAGGGCCAGCGGATCGCTGACCTCCCTCTCCCGCCCGACTGCCTGCTGATGGCGGTGGTGCGGGGGGAGGAGATTCTGGTGCCGCGCGGCGAGACGGTGCTCCAGCCGGGGGATGAAGTGCTGGCGCTGGTGCGGGGGGAGGCCGGGCGGGCCCTCCATGCCCTGCTGACCCGCGCACCGTGAGCGGGCAAGTGGCCGGAACGTGCCGGGCATTTCCGAAGTGCCCGGCACGTTCTATTTACTCCACATATATCTCCACCCGCTCGTTCTCCTCCTCGTCCTCTATCTCCACGATTTTCCCGACCGCGCCGCCGGTAATGACCTCCGCCAGCTCCTGCCAGTCCACCTCGGTCTCCGGAGCGAAGCGCTCCGCGATGCGCAGGCCCACTTTCATCAACTGAAGCGGAATGGTGATGTTGACCTTGCTCTTCCCGGACCTGATGTCAGTCACGCGCACGCGGAAGAAGCGCCCCTCACCGGTCGGGCTGGGGCCGGCGGGGCCGGGTTTCCGGCCTCCCAGCGCACGCAGAAGCGCGGCGGCCTCCTCCGCCGTGATTTTCCCCTCCTCCAGCATCTGGAGAATTTTCAACCGTTCTTCGGTACTCATACCATTGCCTCCGGTGGCAAATTATTACCTATGCCAGGGGCTAAAAGCCCGATGGCACTAACTTTTTCGGCGCGCTTGCCTTACCCCTCCCCCGGCCCCCCATATGCGTTAACTTAAGGTAAGGGGCTGCGCCGGTTGGGTCGCCGCCTCGGGCGCTGACTGAAGCCAGCCTCTTTGGGCCTTTGGCCGGATCCCTTCACTTCGTTCGCAACAAGGTCGGCCTTCGCCGACCTCCGGAGAAGGGCGTCAACGCAGGTTGACGCCCGGCGCGAAGCGTAGGGGCAACCCTCGCGGTTGCCCCCAGGGGAGGCCGATTTCCCATCGGCGCAGGGGAGCGCTGACTGAAAGTCAGCCTCCCTGGGCCTCCGGCCAGAGGACGGCCTGCGCCGTCCTTTCAGGGAAGCATCAACGAAGGTTGACGCCTGGCGCAAAGCGTAGGGGCAACCCTCGCGGTTGCCTCCAGGGGAGGCCGATTTCCCATCGGCGCCCGAGGCGGCGGGAAGCGGAGAGCCGAAGCCAGCCTTAAGTTAACGCTTATGCCCGACCTCTCCCCTCTCCTGACCGAAGGGTCAGGAGAGGGGCCGGGGGTGAGGTGAAGGCGGCGGGGATGGGGTGAGGAGCAGTTGTCCTTCCTGCCCTCCAATGGTATAATAAGGCCAAATGGAGACCTCGGAGACCCTTCGGGCCGATAGCGCCCGGAACGACAGAGAGCAGGTTCCGGCCTGGTGGGCGTTTCTGCACGGGCCGCGCGGCCGTATCCTCATGGGGCGGCTCACGGCCCACGTCAGCGTCCTCCTGGCTGCCCTGCTCATCCTGACGGTGGGGCGGGTTCGCCCCCCCACCCAGGCCCTGGGCGGTCCCGCTCCAGAAATCCTGCCCCCTCAGCCCCTGCCGACGGAGCCGCTGACCCGTGCCTGGGCGCCCACACCGGTCCCGCCGCTCTTCCGTGCGGCTCTCCCCCACACCATCATCCCCGCCCGCCCGCGCGCCGCCGTCATCACCTACACCGTCCAGCCCGGCGACTCCCTCTCCTCCATCGCCGAGCAGTTCGGCCTCACCATCTGGACCCTCATCTGGTCTAACCGCGAGGCGGTCTGGGACGCGCCCTGGCTCATCCAGCCGGGCCTCACCCTCTACATCCCGCCGGTGGACGGCATCTACCACACCGTCGCCGCCGGTGAGACCGTGGAATCCATCGCCGCCAAATACGGGGTGGACCCGTCGGCCCTCTACAACGAGTGGAACGACCTCAAAGAGGGTCAGCCGCTGATTGAAGGCCAGCAACTCCTGGTTGTCGGCGGGAAGGACAAATACATAGAACTGAAGCCGCCGCCCCCCAAGCCCGTCCCCGGTGCAGCATGGCGGAGTTCCGGCATCTGCCAGGGCGTCTCCTACACCGGCCCGGGCGCCAACGGCTGGTTCGTCTCCCCCACCGGCAGCGGGCGCGTCTCCGGCTGGTACTTCCACGACCGGCGCAACCCGGGCCACATCGGCCTGGACCTGGCCTGCCGCCTGGGCGACCCCATCTACGCCTCCGATAACGGCGTGGTCACCATCGCCGGGTGGAACGGCGGGTACGGCATCCTGGTGGAACTGGCCCACGGCAACGGCTACACCACCCGCTACGCCCACCTGAGCGAACTGGCCGTTGGCTGCGGGCAGTCCGTCTATCAGGGCCAGATCATCGGGTACTGCGGGAGCACCGGCTGGTCCAGCGGCCCCCACCTCCACTTTGAGATTCGCTTCGGTGGCGCCCCTCAGGACCCGCTGTCCTATCTGCCCTGAATCCAGAAAGAATCACAAGAATCACAAGAATCGCAAGAATCATAAGAATCAAGAAATCACCGGTTCTTCTGATTCTCCTGATTCTCTGATTCTCCTGATTCTTCTGATTCTTCTGATTCTCCGATTCTCCGATTCTCCCGATTCTTATGCTGCCCATCTTCGTATCCCTGGACCTGGAGACAACGGGCACCGACCCGGCGCGCGACACCATCATAGAAATCGGCGCCGTCAAATTTCGCGGCGAGGAGGTGCTGGACCGCTTCAGCACCCTGGTCAACCCGGGCCGTCCCGTCCCCCACGAAATCACTGTCCTCACCGGCATCCGGAACGAGGACGTGGCCGACGCGCCGCGCCTGACGTCCGTCCTCCCCCGCCTGGCCGCCTTCGTTGGCGACCGGACACTGATCGGGCACAGCGTGGACTTTGACCTGGCCTTCCTCCGCCGCCACGGCGTCCTCCAGGCCAACCGGTACCTGGACACCTTCAAACTGGCCTCCCTGCTGGCCCCCGACGCCCGCCGGTACAGCCTGGGCGAACTGGCGCGCCTGCTGGGCTTCCCCCCGCCCGTCTCCCACCGCGCGCTGGACGATGCCCTCACCGTCCACCAACTCTTCCTGGCCCTCTTTGACCGGGCCTGCGCCCTGCCCCCGGCCCTGCTGGAAGAACTGGTCCGTCTGGGCGAGGGGGTGGACTGGCCCCCCACCGAGTTCTTCCGCCTGGCCCTGCGGCGGGTCTCCCAGGGCGTCTTCACCGGCGCCATCGGCGCGCAACTGGCGGCCAAGCGCGGCCGCCCGGAGAGCGCCCCCCTCTTCCGCATCGCCCCGGAAGCGGAGCCGCTGGAGCCGGCCCCCCGGCGCACCCCCGTAGACCCGGAGGCGCTGGCCTCCCTCCTCCAGCCGGACGGCCTCTTTGCCCGCCGCTTCCCCGGCTACGAGCACCGTCCCCAGCAGGTGGAGATGCTCCGGGCCGTCGCGCGGGCCTTCAACGAGGGCCGCCAACTCCTGGTGGAGGCCCCCACCGGCGTCGGCAAGTCTATGGCCTACCTGATCCCCGCCCTCCACTGGGCCGTCCAGAACTCCGAACGGGTGGTCGTCTCCACCAACACCATCAACCTCCAGGAGCAACTCTACCGCAAGGACCTGCCCGACCTGGCCCGGGTCCTGGGGCTGGATTTCCGCGCCGCCGTGCTGAAGGGCCGTTCCCACTACCTCTGCCCGGCCCGCCTGGCCGCCCTGCGGCAGGTCGGCCCCTCCTCCCCGGAGGAAATGGACGTCCTGGCCCGGGTGCTTATCTGGCTCCCCAACACCATAGACGGCGATGGCGATAGCCTCTTTCTCCCCACCCCCACCGAACGGGCGGTCTGGCAGAACCTCTCGGCAGAGTTTGACGGGTGCGACCCGGAGCGGTGTCGCTTCTTCTACCGGCGGGATTGCTTCTTCTACCGCGCGCGGGAGGCGGCGGAGGCGGCCCACCTGATCATCGTCAACCATGCCCTTCTGCTGGCGGACGTTGCGGTGGAGAATCGGGCCATTCCCGAGTACCGCCACCTGATCGTGGACGAGGCCCACCATCTGGAGGCGGCGACGACCAGCGGCCTCTCCTTCTCCACCGACCGCAAGACCCTCCGGCGCCTGCTGGAGGAGGTCGGCCATCCCCGCGAGGGCACTGCCCAGCCCCTCTCCGGCCTGCTGGGTGAGGTGGTCTCCCGCTGCCGCGCTGCCCGCCTGGACGGGGCCGTCCTCCAAAAAGTAGAAGATTTTGCCCGACAGGTCGCCCATGCGGTGATGCGGGCCATCTACGCAGCCGACGACTTCTTTGACCGCCTGGAGCAGTTTATGGAAGAGGTGCGGGAGGAGGAGAGCGACAACAACTACGCCCGCACTCTGCGCATCACCCCCGCGCAGCGAGCCCAACCCGGCTGGAGCGCGGTGGAAATGGCCTGGGACGACGCCGCCGTCCCCCTGAAAGCGGTCAGCGACGGCCTCCAGCGGCTGGCCGGTGCGCTGGAGGACCTCTCCGGGCTGGGCCTGAAGAACACGGACGACCTCTACGCCTCCCTGATGGGTCTCTCCCGGACCCTGGGCGAGATTCACGACCGGATGAACGGCTTCATCGGCAAGCCCGACCCTCAGACCATCTACTGGGCCGAGGTCGGCCCCGGACAGATTCCCGTCTCCGTCCACGCCGCGCCGCTCCACGTGGGCCCCCTCCTGCGGGAGCACATCTTCAACAAAAAAGAGACGGTGGTCCTGACCTCCGCCACGCTGCGTGCGGGCGGCAGTTTTGACTTTCTGCGGGAGCGGCTCCACGCCTGGGACGCCGAGGAACTGGCCGTGGATTCCCCCTTTGACTACGCCTCCTCCACGCTGGTCTACGTGGTGGAGGACATCCCGGAGCCGGGCCAGCCGGGGTATCAGCGGGCGGTGGAGCAGGGCATGGTGGCCCTCTTTCAGGCCACCGGCGGACGGGCGCTGGCCCTCTTCACCTCCCACAGTCAGTTGCGGGCGACGGCCCGGGCCATCACCGCCCCCCTGGCCCGGTCCGACATCGTCGTCTTCGCCCAGGGACAGGGCCTCTCCCGCACCCAGTTGCTGGAGAACTTCCGCACGACCGAACGGGCCGTCCTCCTGGGCACCCGCAGTTTCTGGGAAGGGATAGATGTCCCCGGCGAGGCGCTCAGTTGCCTGGCGATTGCCAAACTGCCCTTCAACGTCCCCAGCGACCCCATCTTCGCGGCCCGTTCGGAGACCTTTGACGAACCGTTCACCCAGTACGCGGTCCCGGAGGCCATCCTGACCTTCCTGCAGGGTTTCGGGCGGCTGATCCGCACCCGCACCGATCGGGGGATTGTCGCCATCTTTGACCGTCGTCTGCTCACCCGCTCTTACGGCCGCCTGTTCCTGGACTCCCTGCCCGGCCCCACCGTCCGCCGGGGCCCGCTGACCCGCCTCCCCGCCGCTGCGGCGGAGTGGCTCAAGAGGTAAAACTCACACAAAGACACAAAGGGCACAAGGTTTCTTATTAAATTAAGAAGGTGTCAACAAGAAGGCGTCAACGCGAGCTTCGCCCCGAGGGCTCAGCCGAGGGGTTGACACCCGGCGGATGTCATTGCGAGTGCCCCATTGCGCAGGGCGCATTCCGGTGGGGGCAGAAACTGCAATGGCTTGCGTAGCGCAGGCCGCCAGGCCTGCCAGTGCAGGCGAACACGCCCTGTATGTTTCTGGGTAGTCCCCCATCGCGCGGAGCGCATTCCGGCGGGGCAGAAACTGCAACGGCTCGGGTAGCGCAGGCCGCCAGGCCTGCCAGGCGAGGGCGCGGAGCGCCCGAAGCAATCTCTGAATGAGCCCGATGCTTTAGCATCGGACAAAAAGATGTGTTCTTGCCCATGGGGGTGGGACGGCGGCTTCGCCGCCGTCCCACCCCCTTTCTGGCCGTTTGTCGTTTCGTGTAGTCACAGGATATGGGAAGAAGTGAGGCTGTTTCGGCGGCTGTTTTTGAGAACGAATTAGGCTATACGAAATGCCGGACGAGCAGGACAACAGGATGGCCATCCTGCACGTGGGGTGGGTTATTCCTCTTCCCGCTCCGGCTCGTTGAAAATCCGGTGGTACCCCCGGTCCAGTTCGTCGTCGCTCAGGTGGGTATAGCGCTGGGTGGTGGTGATGCTGCGGTGGCGGGCCAACTCCTGTGCCAGCCGGACATTCCCGCCACTTCCTCGCAGGACCACGGTCACGAAGTAGTGACGGAAAGTATGGGGCGTGATGGTGCCCCGGGCTCGCTCTCCCAGCGCGGCGACCGTCCACTCCTCCACAATTTTCTCCGCCGACCGGGGGGACAAGGGCAACACCCGTTCGCCGGCCCCCTTATCGTGGCGGGCGAAAACCGGGAGCGCGCTGAGCGGGCGGCCCTGCCGGCCATCCAGTTCGGCCCGCGCGTCCAGATACGCCCGCAGGTAGCGCAGGCTCCGCTCCGAGAAACGGACAATGGCCTCCCGGTTCCCCTTGCCCAGCACCCGCGCCCGCGCCTCGGTCCAATCCAGATGCCCCCGCGTCAGCCCACAGGCTTCAGAGACCCGGAGACCAGTATCTGCCAGCACATAAAGTAGAGCACGGTCGCGCAAAACCCGCAGAGACTCCCGCTTGTCGTGGGGTGGGGTGGCGGCCGCCTGCGCGATAGTCTCTAATATCTTCTCTATTTCGGCGCGCGGGAAGGGTGGCAGCCGGGACGCCTCCCGCCGCGCCCGCCGTCGACAGAGCCGCCGCAGGGCCGGCAGGTTGACCGGAGCCCAGTTCTCCGCCGCTACGTGTTCATAGAAGGCCGTCATCGCCGTGATGTACAGCCGCTCCGTGGCCACGGCAAACCCGTGGAGGGACTGGATGAACCAACTCATCCATTCTACCGAGAGTTCACCGACTGGCATGGAGGCCGGGACCCCGTGCTCCTTCAGCACGTCCAAGAAGCAGTTGGCGGCCTGAGCATAGGCCCTGTGGGTATTCGGGCTCCGGCTGGCCGCAACCTCGTCGAGGAACTTCCCCAGGGCTTCCTGGAGGGTCAGATTGGTCATTTTCGCTTTCGCTCCAATCGGTCTACCGGGACTTGACCCTGAAGCCATCACAGAGGAAGGCGGAAATATCGCCTCTCCATCCCCGAGATGCTGTTGATGACCCTGAGCGGGCTTCGGCAATATTGGAACACCGAAACTCTGGCTTTCTTTTTCGGTGCGGATCAGGCCACTGTCAGCCGGAACACCCGGCGGATAGGGATAGAATCTCTGGGATAGCCTCAGCCGCCCCGCAGAGGGGAAGGGAAAACCATAGAAGAGACACTGGAGGCCTGCCCCGACTTATTGGCCATTCTGAACGGAACGGAGCAGCGGATTCGGCGACCCCAAAATGTGGAAATTATTGTGCAACATATCTATTGTAAGACAGCAAAGGGATTTGTCAACCTGGCAGGGTGGGGGAGACATAGTTCTGATCTCGGCATATGATTCGGATAAGTTTAACTATCCGAATCATATTATACCACTCTTCACTCCCCTGTCAAGCACTCCCAATTTGCAAAAGAGAAGAGACGCGCAGTTCATCCCGCTTCCTTCGCTGGCCGAACTGGTGCAGCAGTACCCCGAACTGGAGGTACCTCCGGCGGTTCCGCCCCCGCTGCCCCCTCTGCCGTCGGCCTCATGCCCGTATTGCGGTGCGTCGGTCCGGGCCGGGGCCCGCTTCTGCCCCCGCTGCGGCCAGCCGCTCCCGTCGCCGGCCCAGTGCCCCGCCTGCGGCGCGTCGCTCCGCCCCGGCGCCCGCTTCTGCCCCCGCTGCGGCCAGCCGCTCTCGCCGCCAGCCCAGTGCCCCTCCTGCGGCGCGTCGCTTCGCCCCGGCGCCCGCTTCTGCCCCCGCTGCGGGCGTCCTCTGATCCCGAGCGCCTGATTGGAAATCGGCCTTCCCTGGGCGTTTGCTCCGCTGCTTCGCCTCGGCGCGAGCGCCTTCGGCCACGCCGCGAGCGGCTTGCCGGAAACACACAGGGCGTAGCGCAGGAGGCTGACTCTCAGTCAGTGCTGGGCGCCGATGGGAAATCGGCCTCCCCTGGGGGCAACCGCGAGGGTTGCCCCTACGCTTCGCGCCAGGCGTCAACCTGCGTTGACGCGTCCTATAGTCAGCGCCGATGGGAAATCGGCCTCCCCTGGGCGCTTTTCCTCACCCCACCCCTGCCGCCTCCGGCGGCACCCCCTCCCTTCTCCTGACTTTTGTCAGGAGAGGGGCCGGGGATGAGGCAAGGGCCGGGGGAGAGGTGAGGAGCGCAGGCCGCCTTGGTTGCGAACGAAGGGAGCAACCGGGCCGAAGGCCCAGAGAGGCTGACTTTCAGTCATCGCCCGAGGCGGCGACCCAACTGGCGCAGCCCCTTAAGTTAACGCATATGGGGGTAAGAGGTGGGGTGAGGGCCAGAATTGGCATCCCCCGCTCCCCGAAAAACCTACACTGTCAGGGGGTAGAGGGAGGGATTTTGCGGC
>CALDFY010000179.1 GCA_937942115.1 uncultured Anaerolineae bacterium
TCGGCGCAGGGGAGCGCTGACTGAAAGTCAGCCTCCCTGGGCCTTCGGCCAGAGGACGGCCTGCGCCGTCCTTTCAGGGAGGCATCAACGCAGGTGGACGCCCGGCGCGAAGCGTAGGGGCAACCCTCGCGGTTGCCCCCAGGGAGGCCGATTTCCAATCGGCGCTGGCTGAAGCCAGCCTCTTTGGGCCTTCGGCCGGGTCCCTTCACTTCGTTCGCAACCAGGTCGGCCTTCGCCGACCTCCTGAGAAGGGCGTCAACGCAGGTTGACGCCCGGCGCGAAGCGTCCAGGGAGGCCGATTTCCAATCGGCGCCCGAGGCGGCGGGAAGCGAAGAGCCGAAGCCAGCCTTAAGTTAACGCTTATGCCCCCGGCCCCTCTCCCAAACGAAGTTTGGGAGAGTGGAGGGGCTGGGGGAGAGGTAAGGCCAGCGCGCCGAAAAAGTTAGTACCATTGGGCTTTTAGCCCCTGGCGTAGGTAGTTACCCCCGGCCGATTGGCGGGTCGCAGAACCGGCTCGCCTCAATTATAACGCCAAATCAGAGAAAAGCAAAACCGCCCCCCTCACCCCACATACGGCACCGTCTGCGGGCCATCGGGGAGGACGGCGACGGTGGCCCCCGGATGCTCCCGCCGCAGGCGGGCCACCGTCTCCTCCACCGACCGGCAGGGGAGGACGTGCGCCCGCCGCAACTCCTCGTCCGTCAGGCCGCCCGCGTAGACGTGGACGCGCGCCCGGCGCTGAATCTGGGCCTGTATCTGTGCCTCCCAACTATCCTGGCAGCGAAACCCCGGCGCCCCAATCCGCGCCAGCAACTCCTCCGGCGAACGGGCCTCCCAGAGCAGCCGCTTGTACTCCCCGTGGTCGGGAATGCCGTCCCAGCACTCCGCGACCACGATGATGTCCCCACCCGGCCGCACAATCTGCGCTGCCGCCGACATCCCCTTCACCGCCTGATAGAGGTTGAGGTCCAGCGGATAGCCGCTGTTGGACGTGACCACGATGTCAAACGGCTCCGGCACCGGTCGCATCGCGTGCTCGCGAACGAAGGCCACTCCGGCCCGGTGGGCGGCCTCCATCTCCCCCGCGAAGACGGCCGTCACCTGCCGCTCCCGGTTCAGGGCGACGTTGAGGATAAAGGTCGGCGCCGTCGCCCGGGCGACATCCCGCATTTCCTCCCAGATGGGGTTTCCCTCCGTCACCGCCCAGGTGGCCTGTGGATGGGCGATCATCGCCGGACCGTGGTTATCCAAAATGGCCTCTCCGTCGGCGATGCCCGGCAGGACGGCCTTGGGGCCGCCGCTGAATCCGGCGAAGAAATGCGGCTCAATGAAGCCGGTCAGAATCCGCACCGACGCCTCCATATAGGCCCGGTTCACCCGCACCGTCCGCCCGGCGCGGTTGGTCGCCACCGGAACCAGGTTCGCCTCCTCCCAGGCGTTGTGCTGAAGGATGCGGTACCGCTCTACAATGCCGTCCCCCAGCATCCGGCGCAGTTCTGCCTCGGTCTGAGGACGGTGGGTCGCCAGAGCGTTGATGAGGACGATGTGACGGTCGGGGACGCCGGCCCGCGCCAGTTCCTCCAGCAGGACCGGGAGGACCCGGTCGTTGGGCATCGGGCGGGTGATGTCGCTGAAGACGACGGCGACCGTATCGGCGGGCCGGACCAACTCCACCAGGGGCGGGGAGCCGAGGGGCGCGCAGAGGGCCTGGCGGATGGCCGATGCCTCGTCGGGAAGCCCCGGCACGTACCGGGGTTCTATGACCGTGACCCCGTTGTCGGGCAGGTTCACCGTCAGGCCATGACGACCGTAGGCCAGGTGGACGGGGGGCATCAGTACGCTCCGATCTCTTCCAGACGCTCGTCGTCTATGCCGAAGTAGTGGGCGATTTCGTGGCGCAGCGTCCGGGCGACCATGGCCCGGATCTCCTCCGGCGTGCGGCAGCGCATCAGGATGGGCTGCCGGTAGATGGAGATTTTATCCGGCAGGACCAGCATGTAGTTGGACGTGCGGCGGGTGAGAGGGACACCGTGATAGAACCCCAGCAGGTCAGCGGGCGAGCGGACCCCTGCCAGCCGCATCGTCCTGCGGTCGGGCCAGTCCTCCACCACGATTTCCACGTTCTCCAGGCGGCTCCGGAAGACCTCCGGCAGCGCCTCCAGCGCTTCGGCGACGAACCGCTCAAAGAGTGCCTCGTCCATAGACCACCTTCCGGACACTGTTCATTATACCTGATAGGAAGGAGAATGGGAAGCGGAGAGCCGAAGCCAGCCTTAAGTTAACGCCTGTGAGCCTCACCCCTCCCCCGCCGCCTTCGGCGGCACCCCTTCCCTACAAGTTTGGCCTTTTTGCCCATGGCTTCCCCGCATGGGTCTCTGGCCGCTTCTTGCTCTTTTGGCCTGACAGAAGGCCATCTTTGGTTAATTTCTAACCCCCTGCCCTGAAAAAGCCAAGCCTCAGGGAGGGGATAGCGGCCGCCGCCGCTGGGGGAGAGATGAGGCCCACCTTGACACCCCGCCAGCCCCCGCTATAATTCTGGAACGGCAGGGACAGATATGCGCGTCGGCATAGATGCCCGAATCATCGCCTACCGCCGGGGCGGGATCGCCAACTACGTCCGGCACCTGCTCCCGGCTCTGGCCGCGCTGGACTCCGATACCGACTATCGGGTCCTGCGCCACCGGAAAGACCGCACGCGGGATGAGGCAGCGTCCAATATGCGCCGCGTCACCGTCTGGACGCCATGCCACCATCGGCTGGAACGGTGGGCCCTGGGCGTGGAGATTGCCCCCTGGCGCCTGGACCTGCTCCACAGCCCGGATTTCATCCCTCCGGCCTTCGGCGCCCGGCACTTCGTCATCACCGTCCACGACCTGAATTTTCTCTATTACCCTCAGTTCCTCACCGCCGAGAGCCGCCGATACTACAACGACCAGATTGCCTGGGCCGTGGCGCACGCCGACCATATCCTGGCCGACTCCGAAGCGACCCGCGCCGACCTCATCCGCCTGCTGGGAGTCCCGCCGGAGAAAGTGACCGTGGTGTACGGGGGCGTCTCGCCCGCCTTTCGCCCCCTACCCCCCGAGGAGACCCGGACGATTCTGGCCCGCTACGGCCTGACGCCCGGATACCTGCTCTTTGTGGGCACGCTGGAGCCGCGCAAGAATCTGCCTGGACTCCTCACCGCGTACCGAATCCTGCTGGACCGGGGCAAGACGCGGGAGCCGCTGGTCATCGTGGGCGGCAAGGGATGGCTATACGAAGAAATATACCGGCGCGTGGCCGCCCTCCATCTGGAAAACGCCGTCTGTTTCGTCCACGACGTCCCCGACGAAGACCTCCCGGCCCTCTACAACGGCGCGGCGCTGCTGGCGATGCCCTCGTTCTACGAGGGGTTCGGCCTGCCCGCCCTGGAGGCGCAGGCCTGCGGCACGCCGGTGGTCATCTCCGACCGGGGGTCTCTGCCCGAGGTGGCCGGCGCGGCGGCCGTGACCGTCAATCCGGATTCCCCGGAGGACATCGCGGCCGGGATGGCCCGCGTGCTGGGCGACCCGGCCCTTCAGGCCACCCTGCGGGCCGCCGGCCCCGCCCACGCGGCCCGCTTCACTTGGGAAGGGACGGCGCGCGGCGTGCTGGCCGTTTATCGGAGCGTCCTCGCCCCTCCCCCGCCGCCTTCGGAGGGTGTTTAGAAAGTCACCACGAAGGCACAAAGACACCAAGAAGCGGAAAAATTTCTCGCTTTTTCACCCTTTAGAAACTTTGTGCCTTTGTGTCTTGGTGGTTTATTGCCTTGCCTCGACTTTTTTAAGCAATCTCTTCGGGGAGGGGGTAGCGGCGCAGCCGCCAGGGGAGGAGTGAGGTATTTGACAGAACCACCCCCATCGGCTATAATTTTACCATTCTGAAAAAACTGCCTGGAGCATCCCGGAACAGCGTGCAGGCACAGCAGTGCGACCTGCTCCCTGCGACCTGAGACCTGCTATCGGAAAGGACCACCCTTATGGAGAGACGCGACCGAATTCTGCTGATTGTTATCGCGCTTCTGGCCATTCTGGCCGTCTATGTGGACCTGGACATAGCCCATCCGGCCTGGCTGGAGAACCTGCTGGCCTGGCAGCCGGAGGGGGCGCGGAAAATCGCTATCCGCTACGGCCTGGACCTGCGCGGCGGCCTGAAAGTCTCCCTGGTCGCCGATGTGCCCGAGGGCCAGGAGGTAGACCGGGTGAGCATGGAGACCGCCCGTCAGATTGTGGAGAACCGGGTCAACGGCCTGGGCCTGGCCGAGACCATCGTCCAGATTCAGGGCGGACGCCGCATCATCGTGGAGTTGCCGGGGATTGAGGACCCCGAACTGGCGATAGAAGTCATCCGGGGGACGGCCCTCCTGGAATTCGTAGACGCCGGATACGTCCCTCTGATGAAGGGCACGGTGGTCACCACCACTCTGGGTGGCCCGCGCCGATTCGGAAGCCCCGCCGGGGAGACCCCGGCCACTCCGGAGCCGACCCCCACCCTCCCCTTGGGCCCCGCCACGGTGGTCACCGAGACGACCCCCGCGACGCCGACCGTCCCTTCCAACGTTTACGAGACCATCCTGACCGGCGCAGACCTGGACCAGGTTGGGCTGGACCGGGACGACCTGGGATACTTCATCCCCTTCCGTCTGAAAGTGGAAGCGGCGGAGAAGTTCGCCCAGTACACCGCCAGCCACGTCGGCCAGTATCTCTGCATCGTCCTGGATAAAGAAGTCATCTCCTGCCCGCAAATTCAGGAGGCCATCCCCGGCGGCAACGGGCGGATCACGCTGGGGAACGCCACATATCAGGAAGCGCGCGGGCTGGCCATCCAACTCCAGTACGGCGCGCTCCCAGTACCCCTTCGGGTAGAGACGACTACCACTGTCGGCCCCACCCTGGGCGAAATCTCGGTGGAGAAGAGCGTCCGGGCGGGCATCATCGGCCTCTCCATCGTGCTGCTCTTTATGCTGGTGTACTACCGCGTCCTGGGCGGCGCGGCGGACCTGGCCCTCCTGCTCTACGCCGCCCTCAACCTGGCCCTCTACAAACTGGTCCCGGTCACCTTGACTCTGCCGGGCATCGCCGGTTTCCTCCTCTCCGCCGGGATGGCCGTGGACGCCAACATCCTGGTCTTTGAGCGGATGAAGGAAGAACTCCGGGCCGGGCGCAGTCTGCGGGCCGCGATGGAAGCCGGATTCAGCCGGGCCTGGACCTCCATCCGGGACTCGCAGGTCTCCATCCTGATTGCCTGTGCCGTCCTGTATCTCTTCGGCACCAACTTCGGCGCCAGCATGGTCAAGGGCTTCGCCCTCACCCTGGCCATCGGTACGCTCATCAACCTCTTCACGGCCATTGTCGTCACCCGTACGTTCCTGCGGACGCTGCTCCGTCTGGTCGGGAACTGGCTGCAGAGCCGCCGCTGGCTGCTGAGCGTGTGAACTCCCCCCGCAGAGGTGAGGAATGTTCAATCTGGTGGAAAAACGCCGCTGGTTTTTCACAGTATCCGCCGTTCTGATTCTCCTGAGCCTGGGGACGCTGGTTCTGACCCAGGTCCGGTTCGGGATGCCCCTCCGCCTGGCTGTGGATTTCACCGGCGGGAGCCTCTTCGTGCTGCATTTTGACGGCCCGGCCACCGAGACGGGTATCCAGGCCGTCTTCGCCGCCAACGGGCTGCCGGAGACCATCATCCAGCGCCTGGGCCGCCCGGAGGATAACACCTGGCAGGTGCGCACGCGCGAAGTGACCCCCGAACAGGTCCGGGCCATCTTCAGCGACCTGGCCGCGCAGGTGGCGCCGGTGAACCGGGACCTGAGCACTTACGAGAGTGTGTCTCCCATCGTCGGCGGGGAGGTGACCCGCGCAGCGGGAATCGCCATCTCCGTCGCCGCCATCATCATCGTCGGCTTCATCTGGTGGTCGTTCCGCCGGGTGCCCCATTCGGTCCGCTACGGTGTCTCCGCCATCGCCGCGATGTTCCACGACCTGATCATCGTCATCGGCTTCTACGCTCTGATGGGCATCCTCCAGGGCTGGGAGGTGGACGCCCTCTTCCTCACTGCCGTCCTTACGGTCACCTCTTTCTCGGTGCAGGATACCATCGTGATATTTGACCGGATCCGGGAGAACATCCCCCGCTACCGGGAGGAGTCGTTTGAGCGGGTTGCCAACCGTTCCATCCTGGAGACCATCCACCGGTCCCTGGCGACGCAGTTGAACGCCATCTTCGTGATGATTGCTATCATTCTGTTTGGAGGAGACACCATCCGTCCTTTCATCACGGCGATGCTTGTTGGCATGCTGGTCGGAACGTACTCCTCCTTCGGCATTGCCATTCCTCTGGTCGTCGTATGGGAACAGGCCGCCAGCCGACGCGCGAAGAAGGCCACCGCATAAGGGGGGATTATGCCCGCTGTACGAAAAGCCGCGCTGCGGGAACTGGCAGCGGCGGCCTATGAACTGGACGCCGAGGTAATGCAGGGAGAACTCCACAGAAGTTCTGAGGGCGAATGGGCGATAGGGGATGCGACCCTCAACGGCTGGCTGGAGCGATATGCCGGACAGCAGGTCTACCTGATTATCGCCTCGCTGGAGGACGAACGCCCGCTGCCCACGAAAATCTGCCGCACGTGCGGGACGGAGTACACAGGCATGGAGTGCCCCCGCTGCCGGGAGGCGCGCGTCCGCCTGCGCGGGCGGGGATAAAAAGAATCACAGAATCAGCGAATCGGGGATTCGCTGATTCTGTGATTCTCCAGTTCTCATTGAAGAGGCGGGAGTGGATGGGAGTCGAACCCACCGCGGCCCGCTCTGTGCGACCCGCCACCGGTTTTGAAGACCGGGGAGCCCACCGGGACCCAACCACCCCCGCAGACACCTATATCATATCCGATATGCCGGATTCTGTCAAGGAGGGGCCATCACCCTCAGGGCTTTTCAAAGTTCTAACGCACTGAAGTAAGATGAACGCCTGATACCGCCGAGGGGAGACCCCTTTTGCCCCCACCTCCCTTTATCCCCCCCATCGCTGCGCTTGGGGGAGGGGGGAAGGGGAATCATATGCGTTAACTTAAGGGGCTGCGCCGGTTGGGTCGCCGCCTCGGGCGCTGACTGAAGCCAGCCTCTTTGGGCCTTCGGCCGGGTCCCTTCACTTCGTTCGCAACCAGGTCGGCCTCCGCCGACCTCCGGAGAAGGGCGTCAACGCAGGTTGACGCCCGGCGCGAAGCGTAGGGGCAACCCTCGCGGTTGCCCCCAGGGGAGGCCGATTTCCCATCGGCGCCCCAGGCGGCGGGAAGCGGAGCGCCGAATCTAACCCTTAAGTGAACGCTTATGGGGAGCCGGTGAGGAACCCCTGCCCCTCCCCCTTGACATCCGGCGAAAACTGTGCTATAATCATAGCGCATTAGTTCAATGGGTTATTAGTTCAATGAGATTGCAGATAGAGCCCCAGAGCCCGATCCCCATCTACGTCCAGATTGAGGAGCAGGTGCGAGCGCTCATCGCGGCGGGGCAACTGCGCCCGGGGGACCAGTTGCCCACCATCCGCCAACTGGCCGTGGACCTGGGGGTGAACTACAACACCGTCGCCCGGGCCTACCTGGAACTGGAACGGGCGGGGGTCATCACTACCCAGCGCGGGCGGGGGACCTTCGTCGCCGGGGTGCCGGACGAGGCCCGGCAGGCCCAACTGCGGGCGGAGAAACTGCGCGCCATCCTGCAGGCCGCGATAGACGAGGCGCTCCGCCTGGGGTACGGTCGGGATGAAATTGCGGCCGCGCTCCGGGAGGAGATAGAACGGGGGTTAGCGCGAACGAACTGAATGCCAGGCACTTCGGAAAGCGCCCGGCCCCGTCACCGAAAGGAGGAGACAGGATGGACAAACGGGAACGCCTTCAGCGCACCATTGCCGGGGAGCCGGTGGACCGCCCGCCAGTGGCCCTCTGGCGCCACTGGCCCGTGGACGACCAGACGCCGGAGAGACTGGCAGAGGCCACCATCCACTTCCAGCGGGAGTGGGACTGGGATTTCGTCAAGGTTACCCCGTCCAGTTCCTTCTGTCTGCGGGATTGGGGCGTCCGGGACGAGTGGAGGGGCAACCCGGAGGGTACCCGCGATTCCGTCTTCCGCCCCGTCCAGTCCCCCGACGACTGGGCGCGCCTGACAGTCCTGGACCCCCGTCAGGGCTCCCTGGGTGCTCAATTGACCGCGCTGGGGCGGATTCGGGCCGCTTTGGGCGATGAGGTCCCCGTCATCCAGACCGTTTTCAGCCCCCTGGCCCAGGCGAAAAACCTGGCCGGAGAGGACCGGCTGATCCTGCATCTCCGCCGGTATCCCGACGCCCTGCACCGGGGCCTGGAGACCATCACGGAGACGACGGTCCGGTTCGTGGAAGCCGTCCGGGAGTGGGGCGCGGAGGGCATTTTCTACGCCGTCCAGCATGCCCGATACGGCTATATGAGCGAGGAGGAGTACCGCCTCTTCGGGCGTCCCTACGACCTGCGGATTCTGGAAGCGGCGCAGGGGATGGGGTTCAACATCCTGCACCTGCACGGGGAGGCGGTGATGCTGGAAGCGCTGGCGGATTCCCCTGTTCAGGTTCTCCACTGGCACGACCGGGAGGGCGGCCCCGCGCTGGAGGCCGGGCAGGCCCTCTTCGGAGGCGCGGTCAGCGGCGGAGTGGGGCGCCGGACCCTGGTCTTGGGGACGCCGGAGGAGGTGGAGGCCGAGGTCGCCGATGCAGTGGCCCGAACCGGGGGCCGTCGGCTGATTCTGAGTACGGGGTGTGTGGCCCCGCTGACGGCCCCCTGGGGCAACCTGCGGGCCCTGCGCCGGGCCGTGGAAAGGGGCGCCTCTGAATGATGAATCCTTTATTGAAATGAGAGATACGGTTTCTGTGTCGGCGGTTTTGCCGCCGACACAGAAACCATCCCCAATCGTATTTCAAGGAGGCAACGATGGTCGTAGTTCCGGCAACTCAATCCCGGCGCGGGGAGCGCGCGCCGACGTCGGGAGTCGTCCAGCGGAGAGAGTCCACCCTGAAAGGCTTCAGCGGCCTGGCTCTGGCGGCCTTCCTCCTCCTGCTGGCCGTCTCCGTCATTCTGGCCGTCGTCCTGGATTCCCTGGGCGTCCCGGACGGCTGGATTGCCGCCGAGGTCATCCTCCTCAACCTGGTGGGCCTCTACATTCTCTTCGCCCTGCGCGTCGCCAACCAGTGGGAGAAGGCCATTGTCCTGCGGCTGGGGCGCTTCCGGGGCCTCAAAGGCCCGGGGCCGTTCTGGGTCGTCCCGGTCGTGGACACCATCCCGGCGATGGTGGACCATCGGGTGATGGTCACTCCCTTCACGGCGGAGCGGACGCTGACGAAGGACTCGGTGCCGGTGAACGTGGACGCGGTGCTCTTCTGGGTGGTCTGGGACGCGGAGAAGGCGGTGCTGGAGGTGGAGGACTACCAGACCGCCATCGCCTGGGCCGCCCAGACGGCGCTGCGGGAAATCATCGGCCAGATGGACCTGGCCAGCATCCTGGTCGGGCGGACGGTGATGGACGCCGAACTCCAGCGCATCATTGATGAGCGGACGACGCCCTGGGGGATCACCGTCCAGTCGGTGGAAATCCGCGATATCGTCATCCCGGAGGCGCTGGAGGACGCGATGAGCCGTCAGGCGCAGGCGGAGCGGGAGCGGCAGGCGCGGGTCATCCTGGGGGAGAGCGAAAAGCAGATCGCGGCGTCCTTCGCCGAGGCCGCGCAGGCCTACCGGGATAACCCCACCGCGCTCCACCTGCGGGCGATGAACATGCTCTTTGAGGGGCTGAAGGAGAAGGGCGCGCTCATCATCGTCCCCTCCAGCGCGGTGGAGACGATGAACCTGGGCGGGCTGATGGGGATAGCCTCTATGACGGGCACCTTGCAGACGCTCCTGGCGGGAGGACAACCCCCGGCGCCGCCGCAGGAGGGCTGACATGGCGCCCGATGTACTGCGTGCGGACCAGATAGAGGTCATTCCCTCCGGCTTTCTCACCATCCGCTACGAGTTTCGGTCGCCAGTGGGGACCCTGGGGGTGCTGACCGTCCCCGCCTTTCGGACGGAGAGCCGGTTCCAGGACGCCGACGGCCGCCAGTGGCGGATGCGGCGGAGCCGTTGGTGGCGGCGGGAGTACGAACTGCGGGCCGGCGATATGGTGGCGGCGACGGCGCGCGGGCGGGGGTTCCGGCGGGCCGACCTGGACATAGCGTTTGGGGGAGAACCGTATCTCCTGGAGCAGGCGGATCTCTGGGGCGGGAAATGGCGGCTCCTGGGCCCGGCGGGGACGGCCCTGCTGGAGATCCGGCGGCGGGGGATGCTGCACTCGGGATGGGTCGTGGAGGTGCTGGGGCCGGTGGCGGGGGAACTGATGGCTTTCGCCGTCTACCTGATCGTGACCATCTGGCGGGAGCACGCGGCCGCCGCGGCGGCCAGCGCGTAGACATTCACCGCAGGGAGCGCAAAGGACGCAAAGCGCGCTCTCCTAATGTAGCGCAGGCCGCCAGGCCTGTAAGAGATTGTCCGAAAAGTCGTTCGTAGTGAGGCACGGAACGAAGTGGAGTGCCGTTCGTTCGTAGTGAGGCACGGAACAAAGTGGAGTGCCGTTTTGGCAGAACGCCCCTCCGCTTCGCCTCGGCGCGAGCGCCTTCGGCCACGCCGCAAGCGGCTCGCCGCGTGGCGCTTCGTGGCTGACTACGAACATCTTTAAGGAGGCAAAGATGTTGCTTGTGGCGTTTATCGTGGAAATTCTCATCATGCTGGGCGCTCCGGTGGCGCTCTGGCTCTTCCTGCGGCGGAAGTACCGGGCCGCCTGGGGGCTGATCGCGGTGGGCGCGCTGACGTTCGTCCTCTCCCAGGTGGTGCATATCCCGCTGAACCTGGGATTGGGCCTGATCGGGGGCGGGCGTGGGGTGGCCCTCTGGCCCCTTCCGGCGATGGCTGCTGTGGCGGGCCTGAGCGCCGGGGTCTGCGAAGAGGGGGCCCGTTACCTGGTGCTCCGTTTCTGGCGGAGGGAGGCCCGCTCGTGGAGCCAGGGGCTGGCCTTCGGTGCCGGGCACGGGGGAATAGAATCCATCCTGCTGGGGCTCTCCGTCCTGAGCGGCTTCGTCGGCATGCTGGTCCTGCAGAGGTTGGGGCCCGAAAATCTGGGGCTCTCCGGAGAACTGCTGGAGCAGACCCGACAGCAGATGGAAGCGTACTGGGCCATCCCCTGGTATCTGCCCCTCCTGGGCGGGCTGGAGCGGGTTTTCGCCATCACCATGCACCTGGCCTGGACATTGCTGGTGCTGCGGGCGGTGGTGGAAAGGAACCTCCTCTGGCTGGTCCTGGCGGTGCTGGCCCACGCGCTGGTGGACGGGCTGGCGGTGGGCCTGATGCAATCGGGGGTGTCCCTTCCGGCCATAGAGGGGGTGGTCTTCCTGCTGGCGCTGGGCGCGCTGGCCATCATCCGGGCCCTGCGGCCGCGCGGGGCGGCAGAAGCCGCCAAGGGATGAAAAAAGGGCACTCTCCTGCTCGTGTTGAAGTTCGGACGCAAGTTGGGAGACGGGGCTGGTAGGGGTTTCCCCCCATATGCGTTAACTTAAGGGGCTGCGCCAGTTGGGTCGCCGCCTCGGGCGCTGACTGAAGCCAGCCTCTTTGGGCCTTCGGCCGGGTCCCTTCACTTCGTTCGCAACAAGGTCGGCCTTCGCCGACCTCCTGAGAAG
>CALDFY010000180.1 GCA_937942115.1 uncultured Anaerolineae bacterium
GCCTCTCCGACCAGGTGGACGCGCGCCGGCGGTGGAATCCACCGCTCGGCCCAGATGGAAAGACGATACAAGGCCTCGTTGAACGCCAGATAGGTCGGGTCGCCGACGGGAATAATGGCCGTCGGCTCCAGACCGGCGGAGCGGAGGAGCACCGTCAGGTCGGGAATAGTGTTGGCCCGGTAGAGGGCCGGGAAGGTATCCGCCTCCGCCCGTCCATACAGCCACTGCACAGCCCGGCCGCGCGTCCAGCGCAGCCACCGGTTCAGGGCCAGCAAGGGGTGACGAACGTTGGGGGTGAGGAAAACAAAATGGCCTTCCGGAGCCAGCACCCGGGCCACCTCCCGGAGCGCCCGCTCCGGGTCGGGCAGGTGCTCCAGCACCCATGAGCAGCAGACCAGGTCAAACGCACCGGCGGGGAACGGGAGCGCTTCCGCCCGGGCAGCGGCGCGGGGCAGAGAGGCCAGGCGGTGCTCCCTCAATGAGAGCCAGTCTGCATCCACTCCGATGACCCGGCCGGCGCGCCCATAGAGTTCCTCCACCACCCCACCCCGCCCGCAGCCCAGGTCCAGCACCCGGACCGATGGGCCGAGGTGGGCCGCCACCCGGTCCCGGTACAGGTGCGAGGCCGGCCGCCAGTCGGGGTGCTCCCCTGCATACCGGCGGCGAAGGGCTTCCTGCTTTTCCAGGGGAAGGAAAGGCATCATACCCGAATGGTTTGAGATAGGACGCGGAAAAACGCGGATGGACACAGATTTTTTCAAAATCAGACAAAAGCAAGGTTTTCTGCGCTGTCCGCGCTCCTCCGCGTCCCATTTTCCAAACTCTCGGTCAGATCATCCGATTTTGCCCCGCACCCGCTCCATAAAGCGCCCCGTGTCCACCACCACCCGCTCGTGGAGAGCCTCTCCAACTTTCTCCACCTCGTCCCACGCCTCTATCTGGAAGGTCAGGCGGCGGCCCTCGGCCGCGACCAGCGTCGCACGGGCGCGCACCCTCATCCCGATGGGGGTGGCCGCCAGGTGGCGGACGTCTATGCGAACTCCGACGGAGGTCTGACCGGCGGGGAGGCGGCCCTCCAGCGCGCGGACGGCGGCCCCCTCCATCAGGGCAACCAGCGCCGGGGTCGCCAGAACCGGCACCGTACCACTCCCGATAGCAGGAGCGCTCCACTCTTCGGTCACCACCCGCTCCGCCTCGCCCGTACAGGGAGTAGAGAGCAAGTCTTCGGACATATCCCTTATCTCTTTTTTGCTGCGCGCAAACGGCACTTCACTCCGTTTCGTGCCTCACTACAAACGTCAAATAGGCTCTCACAGGTGGGGGACAATCCCCCAGAACACCGCGTAGAGGTTCAGTCCGACCATCCCGAGCACCCAGGCGGCCAGCGTCAGGGGGCGGCGGAATCGGGGGACGAACAGGGCCGGGAGCCAGAGCGCGGGGAGGAGAACCCCCATCGTCCCCCAGAGCGGGAGGGCCGCCCGGCGCAGCGCCCAGGCAACGGCCAGCGGGATGCCCATCAGCCCCAGCCCTATCAGCAGGACGCCCACCTTCCGCCCTGCCCACCATTCCAGCCCCAGCGCGCCTGCCAGCGCCAGGGGGACCAGCGCCGGGAAGAGGTAGCGGCCCTGGTGCTGGACAAAGGTCAGGTTGTACCAGAGGTAGGAGAGGACGGTCAGGGTAGCGGAAAGCGTTAGGAGGACGGCTCCTCGCCGCTGGAGGGACGTCAGGCGAGGGCGACGGCGGTCCAGCCACCAGGCCAGGAAGCCCAGCCCCAGCAGCGCGGAGAGGACGGCCAGGGCCAGATAGACGGGCGGGTGCATCGGGACACCCATCCACCCGAACTGTCCCCAGAAACTCTGGAAGGTGGTGCGGAGAAAGCGCGCGGCCAGGCCCCCGAGGCCGTACCGGGCCAGCCATTCGGCCGTCCGGGGTTGCCCCGCCACGACGGCGTTGTGCCGGGCCAGGCCCAGCGGGTCGGTCCAGCCGTAGACGGTCCCGTTGCGGACCAGCCAGGGCCCCGCCAGCAGGAGCGCGGCCAGGAGCATCCGCCCGGTCTGGGCGGCGACGTAGAAGAGAGGACGCGGATCAACGCGGATAAACGCAGAGTTCCTCCGCGTCCCATTCCGTCCCCTCCACCAGAGGGCCAGCAGGGCCACCGGCAGCGCGACGTAGGCGGTGGTCTTGGTCAGCAGGGCCAGCCCCACCACAGCCCCCAGCGGCCAGGGCCGGGGGGCAGGGCGGACGGCCAGCCAGAGGGCCGCCGCCAGGACCAGTTCCGCCAGCACATCGTTGTTGACGGCGGCGGTCATGGCGACGTGTTGAGGCAGAAACGCAATGAAGGCGACCGCCGACAGCGCCAGAAAGGGACGGTCGGGGAACAGGTCACGCGTCAGGCGATGGACCACCGTCAGCAACAAAAGCCCCAGCGCCACAGAGAAGAGGCGCAGGGGGATGAGAGCGCCGCCGAAGAGGAGGTAGATGGGCACAGCCAGAAGGTAGTAGAGCGGTGGCTGATGGTCCTCGTACCGCAAGGGAGCGATGGAGAGTTGGGGGGGAAATTTCTGGGAAGTGAGGCGGCTGAGGTACTCCTGGTTGTAGTCCCCCTCTTCTATGACCGGCAGCGCCCGTTCTTCGGCCAGGGCCCGGATGTAGTTGTAGTGGGCCGGTTCGTCCGGCGTCTGCCAGGGAGGGGTACAGAGGGCATAGAGGGTACCGAGGACGGTGTACAGGACGACAATGAATCTCCAGGCCCAGCGGTACCCGTTGTCCATCGGTTCCTCCGGGGGCGTCATGTCATCGCCGCGCGCACCTGCACGAACTGAGGGGCCTGTCCGGCCCGCCAGATGAATTCCAGATTGACCGGACCTCCCCATTCCTCGGCGACCTGCGCCACCCATGCGGCCAAATGGCGGGCCTCCTCTTCGGTCAGGGACGGGGCGCCAGGCGGTGACGCGGGTTCCAGATACCCTTTCGGCCCGGTAACCCGAATCTCCGGAGGGGGCATGGGCTGGATGCGCACCATCTCCCCCTCCACGCTGTACAGGTCTCCGCCGTATCCCCTGACGACGGTCTCTCCGGCACCGTAAGCGGCCTGAATGAGCACCCCGGGCATAGACGGGACGGGGGACTGGCTGAACGCGACGCCGGAACGGTCCTGGACAGTAATCGGCTCCATCGGTTGGAGAATCACCGCCATGCGGGGCAGGGGAAGGTCTCGCTGGGCACAGTACGTCAGCACCTCCCGGCGAAACACGGAAGCCCAGACCTGTCGGATCGCGTCCCAGAGGGGGCGCCCAGGAGGTACCGACAGAAGGGAAAGGAACTGACCGGCGAAACTCTGGCCGGGGCGGTCCTCCACCGTCGCGGAGGAACGGACGGCCCACTGATCGGGCATCAGGACCAGTTTTTCCAGCACCCGCCCGATGGGGTCCAGGAGAATCGCCTGTGCCACCCGGTTCGCTATTTCCCGACGATGCGGTTCTACGTCATCCAGCCTCTGTTGCAATCGGGCCCAATCATCGCCGACGTCCGCCAGCGCGCGGCCCAGTTGGGCGATTTCCTCCTCCAGTTCCATCCGCTGAACGGTCATGTCAAACGCAGCGGTGGTCAGCACCCAGGTGGGCGGGGCAGGAAAGCCGTGGGCCGCCAGCCAGTAGAGGCCGTAGCCCTTCCCTCCCACTGTTTCCACAGACGGCAGGGGCTGTTCAGCCTCCGACTCCCAGGGAGGAACGAGAAACTCCGTCATTCCACCACCTCCACGATGCCGGTACGGCCATCCAGCCGCAACCGCTGGCCATCCCGAATGTGCCGGGTCACTTCCGCTACCCCCACCACCGCCGGAAGACCGTTCTCCCGCGCCACAATCGCCGCATGGGAAATCACCCCGCCCAACTCCGTCACCACCCCGCTCAGCCGCCGGAACAGCCCCGACCACGCCGGGTCCGTCAGCCGCGTGACCAGAATCACCGGCCCCTCCATCCGGAGCAGCCGCCGCCCCGCCTCCAACGGATCGTTGGTGACCAGCGCGATCCCCTCCACCGGCCCCTCCCCCGGGCTGGCCGGAATGCCCTGAAACCGATGAACGGCCACCTCGCCCGCCCTCTCTTCCTCCACCGCCGGACGCCAGTACCCGGTCTCCGGATTGTACCAGATCAACTCCGGAGGCGGCGGCTGGTTCCGGTGAAGTTCGTACTCCGCCCGCCGCCGCTCCAGGATGTCCATCGGCACCCGCCGTTCCCCCCGACTGCGGACGAAGGCCAGAAATTCGTCCAGGGTGTAGAACATCAGGATGTCGTCGGGCTGGTCAGGGTAGAAATGGCGGGCCAGACGCCGGGCCGCCAGACCGTAAGCAGCCTGCCGGAGGGC
>CALDFY010000181.1 GCA_937942115.1 uncultured Anaerolineae bacterium
GGGCATCTTCCTGCTGGACGAGACGGGCCGCTGGGCGGTCCTGCGGGCCGGCACCGGCGAGGCCGGGAAACAAATGCTGGAGATGGGCCACAAACTGGAGGTGGGTGGCAAATCCATGATCGGCTGGTGCACGGCCAACGCCAAAGCCCGCATCGCGCTGGACGTGGGCGCGGAGGCCATCCGCTTTGATAACCCCCTCCTGCCCCATACCCGCTCCGAGATGGCGCTCCCGCTGATCTCCCGGGGGCGGGTCATCGGCGCGATGACCATCCAGTCCGAAAAACCCGCCGCGTTCACCGAAGAGGACATCACGGCCCTCCAGGCGATGGCAGACCAACTGGCGACGGCGATTGAGAATGCCCGCCTCTTTGCCGAGACCAGCCAGGCCCTGACGGAGACCCGGGAACTCTTTGAGGCCGGCCAGGCCATCGGCGCGGCGACCACTCCGGCCGAAGTGGCCCGGGCCCTGGTCGGGTACGTCGCCCGCACCGGCCTGGACCTGGCCCGGGTTCTGACAGTAGACCCGCCGGATGAGCCAACCCATGTGGTGATGGGAGAGCACTGGGCCGTGGACGGCCGCCCGGTCCATCCATACGGCACCCGTCTCCCCCTGGCGGATTTTGGCCTGCGCCCGTTCATCCAGCCCACTGAAGCCATCACCGTAGAGGACATTTATGCGGACCCGCGCGTGGATGAACGGGCCCGAACCATTCTGGAAGTCCTGCGGCTGCGCTCCTTCGCTCTGGTGCCCATCTCCATCGGTCAGCGGATTCTGGGCGTGCTCCTGGTCGGGCGGGATACCCCGTATGTCTACCCGGAGCGGATGATCCGCAACCTGTGGACGCTCTGCGGTCAGGCGGCTATCGCGATGGAGAACCTGCGCCTGCTGGAGGAGACCCGCCGCCGGGCCCAGGAGTTGGAGGCCATCAACGAAATCGGCCGCACCATCAGTTCGGTGCTGGACCCACAGGCCGTGATGCGACAGATTGTGGACATCACCAAGTCCCGCTTTGGCTACTACTTTGTTGACATCCTGCTGGCAGAGGACCGCCGCCTGGTCTTTGAGGACGGGAGCACCATCGGGAACACCGACCGGCGGATCCCGCCCCGCAGTCTGGTGCTGGATATAGACCGGCCCGGCATCACCACCGATGCTGCGCGTACCGGGCAACCGGTGGTGGTCAACGATGTTCTGAGCGACCCTCGCTTCATCACGGTGCCGGAACTTTCGGCCACCCGCGCGGAACTGGCCGTCCCCATTGAGGTCAAGGGGCGGGTCATCGGCGTGCTGGACGTCCAGAGCGACCGCCCCTACGCCTTTACCCGGGCCGATGTGCTGCTGATGACCTCGCTGGCGAGCGCGGCGGGCGTCGCGCTGGAGAACGCCCGGCTCTTCGCCGAGACGGAGGCGGAGGCTCAACGCCGGGCCCTCATCAGCGAAGTGCTTCAGGTCGCGGCCACCACGATGGATCCCCACGAATTGCTCCGCCGGGCGGCCGAGGCCATCTCCCGTCAACTGGAGATGCCCGTCGTTGTCTTTGAGTGGGAGCCGGAGATAGAATCCCTGCGACTGGTCACCGCCCGGAGCGCCAGCGGCGCTGAGATTCCCTTCCCGCGCCCCGATGTCCGGATGAACCGTCAACAGGCCCCGCCGATGATGGACGCCCTGTTCCGGTCCGAGGTAACCGTGTTGCGGGATATTCCCCATCTGGCGACCGGTCGGATGGTCGGCGTGGCCCGCCAGTGGGGACTGATAGATGCGGCGTTGGCACCGCTGGTCATTCGCGGTCAGCCGCTGGGCTTGCTGGCCCTGGGCCGGCCGCCGGGGCATCCGCCCATTGATGAGGGCGAGGTGGAGTTCCTGGGTATCGTCGCGGCCAACCTGAGCGTGGCCTGGGAGAACGCCCGCCTCTACCAGGAGGCGGTGGAGACGGCGGAACGGCTCAAGGAGGTGGACCGGCTCAAGTCCCAGTTCCTGGCCAACATGTCCCACGAACTGCGGACGCCGCTCAACTCCATCATCGGCTTCTCCCGGGTCATCCTCAAGGGGATTGACGGGCCTATCACCGAACAGCAGCGGCAGGACCTGGAGGCCATCTTCAACAGCGGTCAGCATCTGCTGGGCCTCATCAACGACATCCTGGACATCTCCAAGATTGAGGCCGGCAAGATGGAACTCGCCTTTGAGCCGACCGACCTCCAGGAGATTATCCGGGGCGTGATGTCCACCGCCATCGCCCTGGTCAAGGATAAGCCCATAGAACTTCAGCAGTCGGTCCCGGCCGACCTGCCCACGATCACTGCCGACAGCCGCCGGGTGCGACAGGTTTTGCTCAACCTGGTCTCCAACGCGGCCAAATTCACCGACCAGGGCTTCATCCGGGTGGAGGCGAAAGTGGAGGGGGATCACGTCGTCATCTCCGTCTCCGATAGCGGCATCGGTATCCCGCCGGAGAAACTGCCGCGCATTTTTGAGGCTTTCACCCAGGTGGATGCTTCCCCTTCCCGCAAGTACGGCGGTACGGGCCTGGGGCTGACCATCAGCAAATCCTTCATAGAACTCCACGGCGGCAGGATATGGGTGGAAAGCGAAGTGGGTAAGGGGTCCAGGTTTACCTTCACCCTTCCCATCCAGGGGCCGCCTCAGATCAGGCCGGAGGCCGGACCGAGGGCGGAGGCGGCTCCGCCGGCGGCTCTGCTGGAGGAAGCACCCCCTCTCATCCCGGAGGTGCCCGGCCGGGTGGTCCTCTGTGTGGACGATGACGAAGGGGTCATCACCCTCTTCCGGCGATACCTGGATAAACAGGGGTATCGGGTGGTGGGCCTGAGTGACCCGTTCCGGGTGGTGGAGGAGGCCCGGCGAATCCAACCCTTCGCCATCACCCTGGACGTGATGATGCCCGGTAAGGACGGCTGGCAGGTCATCCAGGAACTGAAGGCCGACCCCGAAACCCGGGATATTCCGGTGATTATGTGCACCATCGTCGCCGAGAAAGGGCGGGGACTGAGCCTGGGCGCGGCCGATTATCTGGTCAAGCCCATCCTGGAGCAGGACCTGCTGACGGCGCTGGACCGGCTGGACCGGGAGGAAGGCCGCCATCGGATCCTGGTGGTGGACGACCAGCCGGATGACCGCAATCTCCTGCGGCGGATGATAGAGGGTCAGGAAGGATATGAGGTATTGGAGGCCGCCAGCGGACAGGAGGCCATCTTGTTGGTCCGTCAGCGGCGCCCGCACATCATCATCCTGGACCTGCTGATGCCGGAGATGGACGGGTTCGCTGTGCTGGAAGCGCTGAAGGCGGACGAATCCACCCGCTCCATCCCCATCATCGTCGTCACGGCCAAAGAGTTGACGGAGCGGGACCGGCAGGTCCTCAACAATCGGATTGAGGCGCTGATCCAGAAGGGAGTTCTGCAGAGGGAGGAGTTACTGGAGGACGTGGCGGCGGCGCTGCGCAAACTGGAGCGCTCGGTTGTCCGATGAAAACGGTGGGGCGGCGGCCATCGGCCGCCGCCCCACCCGCGACGGTCTCAGGAAGCGGTCACCCACCGGGGGGGCCGCTTTCTGTTTCCGCCTCCATCAGCGCGCGCAGCGCGTAGGTCACCCGGCGGGGGCGAGGCGTGAGCAACCCCAGGGACTCCCATTCCTGGGCCAGCCGCTGCAGGCGGCGCATGGAGACTTGCCCCCGGAACGCCTCCCGCAGGCGGACCAGATCAAACCGTCCATCTAAGTGGTCCAGCGTGTAGCGGACCAGTTCCCGCTCCAGCGGACTCAGGGTCGGGAAAGAAGCGGGCGGGCTGACCTGGGGGGCGATGGCGGATGCCTGGAGCATCTGCAGCCACTGGGCGGCCTCCGCAATCAGGTGGCCCATATTGAAGTAGAGCCGGTTGGCCCACTCCGCCACCCCCTGCAGGTCGTGGATGTACGGCGGGGAGGTGAGGAGGGTCCCGTAGGCCGCGAAGGGGAAATCCGCCCGGTTGAATATCCCGGCCCGGCCGTTGCTGGCCTGAGCGCGAATCACATCCCACCGCTCTTCGGTAACGGTGTAATCCAGCCAGAAGGTGACCAGGGTTCCGCCTGCCAGTCGCCAGTACCATGCCGCCCCCAGCCGCCCGACATAACCGGGCACGCGCCGGGCGATTTCCTCAAAAATCACATCCGCCAGGCGCAGGGCCTGAAATGAAGGGTAGAAGAGTGGAGCCATCGTCATTCACCTGTCGCAGGGCGCAGGGCGCAGAGAACAGTTCGGTCGTCCGTTGTCCATCGTCTGTCGTCTATAGTCTGTGGTCTATCTCCGGAACTCCCGCGCCAGTTGGGCCGTGCTGATGTGGATCATCGTCGGACGGCCGTGAGGGCAGGTGCGCGGGGTCTCACACCCCTCCAGCGCCCGCAGCAGTTCCTCCATCTCCTCCCGGGAGAGAATCTGTCCGGCCTTGATGGCCCCCTGCTGGCACACCCGCCGGATAATCGCCCGCTCTATCTCGTCCTCCACCGCTCCCCCGCCCTTCCGCTCCTCCGCCCCTCCGCTCTCCTCCGCCAGCCCCTGAGCCACCTCGGTCAGGACATCCCGGGGATGGGCCGATGAGAGCACCGCCGGCAGTGCCCGCACCAGAAAGGTGTTTCCCCCGAAGGGTTCCACTTCCACCCCCAGACGGCGCAGCGTCTCCTGATAGACGTCCACCAGTCCCGCCCATTCCGGCGGCAGGTCCACTGCGACCGGCTCCAGCAGCGGCTGGACGGGTATCCCGCTGGCGCGCTGAGCCATCAGCCGCTCGTAGAGCACCCGCTCGTGGGCCGCGTGCTGGTCTATCAGATAGAGGCCGTCCGGCCCCTCGGCGATGATGTACGTCGCGGCGACCTGCCCGACCACCCGCAGCACGGGCAACTTTGCCGCCGGAGAGACGGGCGGCGTCGTCAGCGGCAGCGGCGTCGGCCGAAACGGCTCCCTTCGTGGTTCCTCCGGAAACCGGAATTCGGTTGGCTGGGAGGCAGGGGATGGGCCGGAGACGGGTTTCAGGGTCGGGATGCCCGATTCTTCGGCCACCGCCTGGCGCACGGTCCGCTGGACGGCCCGGAAGACCCCGTCCCCGTCCCGGAAGCGGACTTCCGCTTTGGCGGGGTGGACGTTCACATCCACATCCTCCGGCGGGAGGGTCACCATCACTACTGCCAGCGGGTACCGCCCGGTGGGGATGAGGGTGTGGTAGGCCTGGATGACCGCGTACGTCAGGCGCGCGTCCTGTACCCAGCGCCCGTTGACAAAGAGGGTGATTTCTCCCCGGTCGGCCCGATGGAGGTGCGGCGGGCCCACGAACCCCTCCACCCGGATTGCCGCGCCCTCTTCGGGGAGAACCTCCAGCAGCGCGCTGCCCACCTCCAGGCCGTAGACCGCCACCAGCACATCCCGCATCTGCCCGGTCCCGGGTGACCGGAAGACCTCTCGCCCATCGTGGACCAGGGTGAAACGGCGGTCCGGGTAGGCCATCGCGTAGCGGGTGACCCAGGCGTCTATGTGGCGCCGTTCGGTGGCGGAGGAGCGGAGAAACTTGCGGCGTGCCGGGACGTTGTAGAAGATGTCCTCCACGGTGACGGTCGTCCCGGGCGGGCGTCCGATGGGTCGGCGGCTGACCACCTCGCCCCCTTCCAGCCGGATGAGCGTGCCCATTTCCTCGCCGACCGCGCGCGTGGCGCAGGTCACCCGGCTGACGGCCGCGATGGAGGCCAGCGCCTCGCCCCGGAAGCCCAGGGTAGCGATGCGGGTCAGGTCCTCGGCGGAGGCCAGTTTACTCGTGGCGTGGCGCCGGAAGGCCAGTTCCACCTCGGCAGCGGGGATACCGCAACCGTCGTCGGCGACGCGCATCAGCCGTTTACCGCCGTCGGCAACCTCTATGCGAATTTCCCGCGCCCCGGCGTCTATGCTGTTCTCCACCAGTTCTTTGATGACGGACGCGGGCCGTCCCACCACCTCACCGGCGGCGATCTGAGCGACGATTTCGGGGGGAAGGATGCGGATCATGGCGCAGGTCGCATGTCGCAGGGAGGGCAACCGCGAGGGTTGCCCCTACAGCGGAATCCGCCGCTCCTCGCCGCGCGCCAGGCGGCGGATGTTGGGGCGCAGGGCCCAGAGGGTCAGGGCGGAGGTCAGCAGCGCGTGGGCTTCGTATGCCCAGGGAACGGCGCCCCGGATGGCCCCCACCGCAAAGGCCAGCGGGAGGAAGAGGGCGACGGAGATGGAGCCGACGGACGCGTAGCGGGAGAGGAAAGCACCCGCTGCCAGCACGGGAATGGCCAGCAGGCCACCGACGGGCCAGAGGGCGATGGCTCCGCCGACGGAGGTCGCGGTGCCGGCGCCGCCGCGCAGGCCGAGGAAGAGGGAGTAGTTGTGGCCCACCACAGCGGCGAAGCCCGCCAGCGCCTGCATCAGCGGCGGCCCGTTCAGCGCCCGCGCCACCCAGACGGCGGCCGCGCCTTTCAGCACGTCGCCCAGCCCGGTGGCGATGGCCGCCCCCCACCCGGCGGCCCGCAGGACGTTGGTCCCGCCCGTCCGTCCGCTCCCCACCTGCCGCACGTCTATCCGGCGAGTGAGCCGGACCACCAGGAACCCCACCGGGATGGAGCCCAGGAGGTAACCCGCTGCCAGAGCGATCAGCCAGTACGCTGTTTTTGCCAGCATCTCACAACGAACTGAGAAACTCTGCCAGTGCCTCCTCCCAGGGACGGAGGATGATACCCAGCGCGGCGGCGGCGGTATTGGCCAGCGGGGTGAAGCGCGGCGGGGTGGAATCCCGTCGGAACTGGTCCAATGGGATGGGCTCTATGGGAATGTGCTCCCGTCCGGTCAGGCGAAGGATGGCCCGCGCGAACTCGTAGCGGGAGCAATGGCCGCTGTTGGTCAGGTGATAAACGCCGTAGGCTTCGGTGCGGATCAGCGCAGCCAGCGCGCCGGCCAGGTCGGGAGCGTAGGTGGGGTTGCTGACCTCGTCCACCACGACGCGCAGGGCGCCCCGCTCATCGGCCAACTGGATGATCCGATGGGGGAAGTTCCGCCCGCCGGGGGCATAGAGCCAGGCCGTCCGAACGATGTAGAAGCGGGTCAGGAGATGGGATACCAGCCATTCGCCCGCTGCTTTGGAGCGCCCGTAGGGATTGATGGGGTGGGGCGGGTCCCATTCCCGATACGGCTCTGTCGCCGTGCCATCAAAGACCTCGTTGGTGCTGATGTAGACCAGGGCCGCCCCGACTTCCGCGCAGGCCAGGGCGACGTTCTGGGTGCCCACTGCGTTGACCCGGTAGGCCCGCTCCGGGTCCCGGGCGCATCCGTCCACGTCGGTCCAGGCGGCGGCGTGGATGACCACATCCGGCGCGCAGGCCGTGATGGCGGCCCGGATGGCGGCCCGGTCGGTGATGTCCACCTCCGGCAGGTCGCATCCGCTGACGGTTTCCCCCGCCAGCGCCTCGTTCAACGCCCGGCCCAGTTGTCCCCGACTCCCGGTGATGAAGACGCGCATCCTGTGCTCCTGCTCCTCCCCGTGGGGAAAGGAAAACGGCCGGGGCTATCCCTGGCCGTTCCAGCAGAGTCCGAAGGTGCCCCTGGCGCGACTCGAACGCGCGGCCAAGAACTTAGGAGGTTCCTGCTC
>CALDFY010000182.1 GCA_937942115.1 uncultured Anaerolineae bacterium
GGAGGGAGCGGGGAGCGGGGGGCGGGCCGTACGGCCCGCCCCCCGCTCCCCGCTCCCTCCCCAGAACGGCGGCGGTTTCAGGCCCATCGCTTCGGCGTACGCAAACCCCGACTCCAGCACCCACGCCAGCGCCTCCTCCGCCCGCTGCACCCCCCGGCCCTGGCATCACCCTGCTCCTCTATGGGCATTCACTGAAGGCTGGATTTGGCCTCCCTGCTTTCCGCGCCTTGAGCGCCGATCGGGAATCGGCCTCCCTGGCCGCTCTGGCTGTTTCGCTGCGCTGCCCGGAAACTTGTGCCGCAAGCGCATCCCCCTGTTGCCAGCATCGGGGAAACAGGATATACTAAAGGCCACAGCAGGCACACCGTTCCCATCTGAGGAGTTCGGCCTATGGACCTCCCCACCATTCAGCCCGGTATGCTGCTGGAAGGGCCGGCCTTCCCCGAACCGATTCGGGTGGTGCGCGTGGAAGCAGCCGGCGCATACTGGAAAATCGGCGGACAGGGATGCCGAACCGGCCGCTACTATGAACGCCTCCTGACCCCGGAGCAGGTCCAGGCCCTCCGGATGACCCCAGCCGAACCGCTCTTTGACGGCGACCCCCATCCCTTCCGCCTGGGGCTGGAGGCCGCCCGCCTGGGCCTGGCCTACGAGTACGACCCCTACTTCTCCCTCTCCATCGCCCGGGTGGACCCGCTGCCCCACCAACTGGAAGCCGTCTACGACCACATCCTGCCCCTCCCCCGCATCCGCTTCCTCCTGGCCGACGACGCCGGCGCCGGCAAGACCATCATGGCCGGCCTGCTCCTCAAAGAACTGAAACTGCGCGGCCTGGTTCAGCGCACCCTCATCGTCGCTCCGGCTAACCTGGCCTTCCAGTGGCAACGGGAGATGCGCGACCGCTTCCGGGAGCGGTTTGACATCCTGCGGGGCGTGGACCTGAAAACCGCCTACGGCGTCAACCCCTGGCAGGACCGTCCGCAGGTCATCACCTCTATGGATTGGGCCAAACGGGAGGAGGTCCTGGAAAGCCTCCGCCGCACCACCTGGGACCTGGTCATCGTGGACGAGGCCCACCGGATGAGTGCCAGTGACCCGAATCACAAGACGGAGCGATACCGGCTGGGAGAACTGCTCTCCGGCCAGACCCACCATCTCCTGCTCCTCACCGGCACGCCCCACAAGGGCGACCCGGAGAATTTCTGCCTCTTCCTGCAACTCCTGGACGGGGACGTCTACGCCGATGTCCGCAGCCTGGAGGAGGCCATCCGGCGCAACCACGCCCCTTTCTACCTGCGCCGGACCAAAGAGGCCCTGGTCACCTTCCCCGACCCGGAGACGGGCCAGGTGCGCCGCCTGTTCACCCATCGGGAAGTGCGCACCGTGCGGTTTGAACTGGACGGCCCGGAGTTCGCGTTCTACGAGGCGCTGACCCGCTACATCCAGGACCAGTCCATCCGGGCCTCTCTGGACCCCTCGGCCCGGGGACGAGCGCTGGGCTTCACCATGGCGATGTACCAGCGCCGGTTCGCCTCCAGCCTCCACGCCGTCCGGCTCAGCCTGGAGCGCCGCCTGAAGCGGCTGAAGGACGCCCTGCGGGAGACGCCGGCCGCCCCTTCTCCGGACCTCTCCCGTCTGGAAGAGATGGACGAACTGCCGGAAGACGAGGTCCTCCGCCTGGAGGAAGAGATAGAACGGGCCTCCCTCCCCTCCGAACGGGAGGCCATCCGGCAGGAGATAGAGACCCTCCAGACGCTGATCGGGCAGGCCCGCGCGCTGGAGGAACGGGGCGTCTCCTCCAAACTGAACCGGCTGCGGGAGGTCCTGACCGACCAGAACATCTTCGGCGACCCCCAGACCAAACTGCTGATCTTCACCGAGTTCCGGGAGACGCTGGACTATCTGGTGGCCCGGCTGCGGGAGTGGGGATTAACGGTCACCCAGATTCACGGCGGGATGAAGATCGGCGACCGGGATACCCCGGGGACCCGCCTCTGGGCGGAGCGGGAGTTCCGGGAAAACGCCCAGGTGCTGGTGGCGACCGAGGCCGCCGGAGAGGGCATCAACCTCCAGTTCTGCTGGCTGATGATCAACTACGACATCCCCTGGAACCCGGTGCGGCTGGAACAGCGCATCGGCCGCATCCACCGCTATGGCCAGGAGCACGACTGCCTCATCTTCAACTTCGTCGCCGCCAATACCCGCGAAGGCCAGGTGCTGGAGCGGCTGCTGGACCGACTGGTGGAAATCCGCCGGGAACTGGGCAGCGACCAGGTCTTTGATGTGGTGGGCGAAATCATCCCCGCCAACTACCTGGAGCGGCTCTTCCGCGACCTCTACGCGGGCCGCATCACCCCCCAGGCCGTGCTGGAGCGGGTGGTGCAGGACATTGACCGGGAGCGGTTCGCCCGCATCTGCCGCTCCACCCTGGAGGGGCTGGCGAAACGGGAACTGAACCTGGTGGCCATCCTCGGCCGGACGGCGGAAGCGCGCGAGCGCCGTCTGGTGCCGGAGGTGGTGGAGGAGTTCTTCCGCCAGGCCGCACCGCTGGCCGGCCTGCCCACTCCCCGGGGACGGGACGGCATCTACACCATCGGTCGGGTCCCCCGCTCCCTCCAGGACGTCGGCCAGCGGCTGGAGCCGCGCTTCGGCCCCCTGGCCCGGGAGTACCACCGCATCACCTTTGACCGTCGGCGCCTCAGCGACGACCCCACCCTGGAGTGGGTCACCCCCGGACATCCCCTCTTTGAGGCGGTGCGGGAGCGGGTCTGGGAGGAGGCCCAGGAGCACCTGCGCCGGGGCGCCGTCTTCTACGACCCGACCCGCACCGAACCGGCCCGCCTGGAGGTGTATGCCGCGTCCGTCGCCGACGGGCGCGGGAACACGCTCCACCGCCAGTTGTTCGTCGTGGAGGTGGCGGCCTCCGGGGAAATGCGCCTGCGCCAGCCCACCCTTTTCCTGGACCTGGTCCCCGTCAGGGCAGAGGCGCCGGTGAACCCACCTCTCCCTCTGGACCGGGAACGGGTGGAGGCGTTCCTGCTGGAGGAGGGACTGGTCCCCTTCCTGGAGACGGTTCGCCAGGAGCGGCAGCGGGAACTGGAGACCATCGCGCGGCACGTAGAAGTGAGCCTATTGACCCTGATAGACCGGCATCAGCGGCAGGCGGCGGAACTCCTCCAGCGACAGGCGCGAGGGGAGGACGTCTCCCTGGCCCTGCGGGAAGCGGAGCGGCGGCTGGACGAGTTGAACGAGCGGCTGGAGCGGCGGCGGGAGGAACTGGCCCGGGAGCGGGAACTGACCATCGCCGACGTGACCCCCATCGGTTCGGCGCTGGTCCTGCCGGACCCGGAGCGGGAGCGACTGGCCCCGATGGTGCGGGACGAGGAGGTGGAGCGGATCGCGATGGAGGCCGCGATGGACTACGAGCGGGCCCGGGGCTGGGAGCCGGAGGACGTCTCCGCCCAGGACCGGGGGTTTGACCTCCTCTCCCGTCACCCCCGCAGCGGGCAGGTTCGGTTCATAGAGGTGAAAGGCCGGGCGGCGGTGGGCTCCGTGGTCCTCACCCGCAACGAGTACAAGACGGCGGAGCGGCTGCGGGGCGACTACTGGCTCTACGTGGTCTTTGACTGCGCCACGGCCCCCCGCCTCATCCCCATCCAGGACCCGGTCCGGCTGGGGTGGGAGCCGGTGGTCCGGGTGGAGTACTACCAGGCCGGCCCCCAGGCGTTGCTGGCCGCCGGAGGGCGGGAGATATAACTATTTAGAGGCGAGCCTATGGACAAGCGCCAATTTGAGGACATCCTTTTGGGGAAGGAGCAACAAGAACTCCTTGCGGCACTTGTAGAAGCGGCACGGAATGTGCCACCGAATCAGCGGGAAAAGGTGACTACCTACCCTGATGGCTGGGATGCCCAATTCCGCCCGCCGCTGAAGCGGCAGGCTCAGATCCCAAAGCCCTGACGGGCTATCCGGAAGCCCTTGAAAGGGGCTTTTCGCCCAATGGTGCGAACATTTGCCCCCACCCCCCTTTATCCCCCCTCCCCCATCGCTGCGCTTGGGGGAGGGGAGAAGGGGAAAGGGGTTGGGCGGCGGCTTCGCCGCCGCCCAACCCCCTCAGTTCAGAGCCGCCGCCAGCAGGGAGCGCCAGCGGGTGTCCCCTTGCTTGCGGATGGGCCCCTGGGGCGGTCGCACCCCGCTCTGATGAATCCGGGGATCCAGACCCAGATAGGCCACCAGCACGTGGACGGTCTTGGCCCTCACCCCCGGCACACTCAACCGGCGGCGTCGCAGATCATCCAGGTGGGGGAACTCCCGATACAGGTCGCCAATGTGCTTCTTCGTCCGCCGAATCAGCCGGTCCAGGAACTGAAGGTGCTCCTCCGGGTCCCAGATTTCGGGGACATCGGGGGAGACCCCCCCGGCTCCGGTACGCTTCCAGCCGATTCTGTTCCCGCTGCCGCTCCGCCTCCAGTTCCTGCCACCGCTCAGCCAGGCGGAGCAGGTGATAGGCGGGCTCCGGCCAGGGCTTCCAGGGGTGGAGGTCCTGACGATGCTCGGCCCCGTAGCGGGCCAGCATCTCGCTATCCAGGGGGTCGGTCTTGGTCCGGCGGTCCCCCTGGATGCTGGCGGAGTCCACCCCATCATTCTGGATGCCCTGGGCCACGAGGTAGCGGTGAAGCCAGAAGCCTTCGCGACCGGCCTCGTAGCAACTGAGAATGCGGGCGTTTTCCGGGAGGCCGAAGCGCTGACGGGCCCGGGCGATTTCCCGTTGCAGGGCGGAGAGGTCGCCGGCGGGGATGATGCGCTCCCGGAGCGGCTGTCCCAGCCCAGCGGTGAAGGCCAGATGCCATTTCTGGTTGCTTCATTCAAAGGCTAGATAAAGAGTTGGTTGACGGGTCGCTTCGCTCATAGAATACCTCCTTTTGCAAATTGCGTCTTTCTGGCTACAATCTTACCCGAAGCGACCCACTTTCGCAACGGCTCATAGTATCTCCCCTCTCCCGAACGAAGTTCCGGGAGGGGGGCCGGGGGTGAGGGCGGGGTTTTGCGGCGGCCTTCGGCCGCCGCA
>CALDFY010000183.1 GCA_937942115.1 uncultured Anaerolineae bacterium
AGGGTCTCCAGGACGTCCTCGGCGCCCCCGCGCTGATTGAGCCAGTCGTGAACCAGGGCCAGATGCATAATGCGGAATGACGGAATGACCAATGAGAGAATGACCAATGACGGAATGACCAATGAGAGAATGACCAATGACCAATGACCAATGAGAGAATGACCAATGACGGAATGAACGATACGCGAATCGCAGGGTGGTTCTCTAATCCTTCAGGGCATGTTCTCCTGCAGATCAGGAACGGTAGTGCGGGACGAATCTTGCGCCGCAGGTTTCCCGCAGTAAGCCGGAGCGGTTACGCTGGCAACGCCCGCAGCACTTTCTCCACCTCCTCCCGCAGGACATAGAGGCCGATGCGGTCTATCAGGTCCAGGGCCTCTCCGGCCAGGCGGCGGCCGGCCTCCTCGGCGGCCCGCTCTCCAGCCCGCAGGAGGTAGGGCAGGAGCGGGGTGAGAAAGCGCATCAGGTCATCCAGGGGAATGTCCATCGGAAGCCTCCTTGTGTGCCTCACCCCTCCCCCAACCCCCTCCCCTCTCCTGGCCAAAGGTCAGGAGAGGGGAGGGGGTGGCCCGAAGGGCCGGGGGAGGGGTGAGGAGCCTCACCCCTCCCTCAACCCCCTCCCTTCTCCCGAACTTCGTTCGGGAGAGGGGAGGGGGTGCCGCCGAAGGCGGCGGGGGAGGGGTGAGGCGTGACCGTCCATTGCAGAAAGTCCCGCAGCGCGCCGGCCGGCTCCGCCGGCGCGGCCCAGCGGCAGGTGCAGAGGAGGGGGTAGTCGGCCGCCGAAGGGAGCCGCCCCTCCAGCGCCAGCACGCGCACCTCGCCGGTCACCCGGCCGAGGGGGACGTAGCCGATGCCGCCGGGGGTCCGGACCACCAGGCCTACTACACTCCCGTCGTCGGCGACCACGCGGGCCGTCAGGGTGAGGTCCCAGGGGCCCAGGACTGCCGCCCGGATCAGCGACTGGGTGCCGGCCCCCTCCTCCCGGCTGACGACCTGGACCGGCGTGCCGTCAGGCCATTCGCCGATGCGTCCCCGCAGGACCTCCCGCAGTTCGGCCAGGGTCAGCCCCTCCACCGGCACGGCGGGATGGACGATGACCGCCAGCGCGTCTTCGGCGAAGGGATGGGTCCACAACGGGCCTCCCCCTTCGGCCCAGAGGAGGGCGGCGGCGTCGGCTGCGCCGGCCCGCAGCCGCTCCAGGGCCAGCGCGTCGTTCCAGACCTCTGTCTCTACGGCCACCCACGGCTTCTGGCGGTGGTAGGCCAGGGCCAGCGCCCGGACGGTCTCCTCACAGGCGTCCGAGACGGCCAGGCGCAGGGTGACCGGCTCCGGAGTGACCGTCAGCGGCTGCGGCGCACAGGCGGCCAGAACCAGAATGAAGAACACGAATTTCACGAATTTCACGAATGTGTCTTTGCGGTGGACTTTATCCCCGCAGGATGGCGGCGACCAGCCCCAGGACGCCCAGCAGGACGCAGTAGAGGGCGAAGGGGTAGAGGGGCCGCCGCCGGACGTAGCGGAGGAGGAAGTGGATGCTGAGGCCGCCGGAGACCAGCGCGGCCAGGAAGCCGACGATGAGGGTGGGGGCCTCCCCGGCCCAGCCACCGGTCTGGAACAGTTGGAGCATCTGCATGGCTCCCGCGCCCAGGATGATGGGGGTAGAGAGCAGGAAACTGAAGCGGGCGGCGGCTTCCCGCTCCAGCCCCCGGCCCAGCCCGGCGGCGATGGTAGCGCCGGAGCGGGAGACGCCGGGGAGGATGGCGACGGCCTGCGCCAGCCCCACCGTCAGCGCGTCCGACCAGGAGAGAGCGGAGAGGGCGCGGGGCGAGTTGCCCTCCGGGGCGGAGGAGCGCCGCGCCCAGGCCGATTCGGCCAGGGTCAGGATGGCGGCGGTGAGGAGAAGGAATCCGGCAGCGGCTACCGGCCGCGCGAACATCCCCTCAAAGAAGTCCTCCAGGAGGGCCCCCGCCAGGGCGCCGGGGATGGTGGCGAGGACGAGAAGGATCAACAGACGGGCATCCGGGTGGTCCAGGGAACGGGTGCGGAGGCCGTACCAGGCCCCCCGCAAGAGACGGGCCCAGTCCTGCCAGAAGTAGGCGATGACGGCGATGGTCGTCCCCCAGTGGACCAGAGTGTCAAAGGCCAGGCCGGGGACGGGCCAGCCCAGCAGCCAGGGAACCAGTACCAGGTGCCCCGAACTGCTGACAGGAAGGAATTCGGTGGCCCCCTGGAGGAGGCCGAGGAAGAGGGCGCGGAAGGCCATAGTGCTTGGTTCTCCTGATTTATTGGCGGCGGATTTTTGCCCTCACCCCTCCCCGGCCCTCCCCTCTCCCCCTCGCCTTCGGCGGCGGGCGAGGGGAGGGGAGGTGGTGGAGTTTGTGGGCGGCGGCGAAGCCGCCGCCCACAAACCCCACCCTTTCACCCCCTTCTTCTCCCCTGTGGGGAGGAGAGGGGGTCGGGGAGATGAGGAGGGGGCAGGACGCCGCCCAGTACAGGTCGGCTAATTGAAGTTGCACATTTGGTATCAATAACCGCCCTGATCATAGCGAGCAGACCTGACCCGTTCTACTTTCGGCCGCGACTTCTTCTTCGCTAATGGGGTAGGCGGCGACGCGTGCCCAAACGCGAGTTAACATTGCATCCAGCCGCTGACTCCACAGACGGGGCTCAAGGACCTATCGTACCGCCTCCTGCTCCTGAGGCCCCAGTTGGCGGATAATGGAAAGAATCTGATCCAGGGTCAGGTCCAACTCTATCCATCGCACGGTCGTTGGAGACATCCCACTCTCCTATCCGACCTGTATGGAAGAACTGTCCGCCTTAGAGCTTGTCTGAAAAGTCGTTCGTAGTGAGGCACGGAACGAAGTGGAGTGCCGTTCGTAGTGAGGCACAGAACGAAGTGGAGTGCCGTTCGTAGTGAGGCACGGAGCGAAGTGGAGTGCCGTTTTGGACGCCACTCCGCTTCGCTTCGTGGCTGAATACGAACATCTCCCCCCATCTCGCAGCATTTTTCAGACAGCTCTTAAACCCGTCGCGGTCTCCGCCTGCGGAAGACGGCGACCCCCTCAAACCCGGCGGCCCGGACCATCGCCAGCGCCTCCCCGAAGTCCGCGCCGACATCCTCCGGACGGTGGGCGTCGGAGCCCAGGGTGACCAGTCGGCCCCCCTCCTCCCGGAACCAGCGCAGGACCTGGACGGAGGGGCCGGGTGGCCCCATCCCCCGCCGCCGGTAGGACGTGTTCACCTCCAGCGCTTTCCCCCGTTCCGCCACCGTCCGCAGGACCCGCCGCATGGGGGCCTCGTAGGGGGCCCAGTCCAGTTCTGCCCAACCAAAACGGTGGAAAACCGCCCGCCGGATGATGTCCGGGTGGGCCAGGACGTCGTAGTCGCCCTCCCCGGCCAGGCGGGCCAGTTCCTCCAGGTAAAGGACAATGCCCTCGTGGAAGTCCAGGCCGTCAAAGAAGGCGGCCGTCTCCACGGGACGGTTGCCCACCCAGTGGATGGAGCCCAGCACCACGTCGTACTCGTGGGCCGCCGTGATGGCGCTCAGTTCCCGGCGGAAGAGGTGCGGCTCGCCGCACTCCAGCCCGATGTGGACGCGCACCCGACCGTTCAGCCGGGCCCGGCAGTCCACCAGCGCCTCCCAGTGCTCCTCGGGCCGGAAGTAGCCGTAGCCCCCGTCCAGCGGGTTCAGGTCCACGTGGTCGGTGAGGGAAATCTCCCGCATCCCCCGGGCCACGGCGGCCCGGCAGACCTCCTCCGGCAGGGCCCGGCTATCAAACGAGAAATGGGTGTGAGTGTGGGAATCGGGAATCACGGGAACGATTGTATCACAAGTCGGGCTGGAGGCAAGGCCGGCCTCACCCCTCCCCTGACCCCCTCCCCTCTCCCGAACGAAGTTCGGGAGAGGGGAGGGGTGCCGCCGGAGGCGGCGGGGGTGGGGTGAGGCAGGGGAGGGGGTGCCGCCGGAGGCGGCGGGGGTG
>CALDFY010000184.1 GCA_937942115.1 uncultured Anaerolineae bacterium
GGCGTTTTCACCCGCCTGGCGGCCAAGATCGCTTTGCACAATTTCTGTATCTGGCTTAACCGCCAGTTGGGACGCCCTGATCTGGCCTTTGCCGATTTGCTGGGCTGGGCCTGATCATAACTCACACCAAGCGTTTCAGTCGGCGCTCCTTTGCGCCGATTAGAAATCGGCCTTCCCTGGGCGTTTCGCCGGGCGTCAACCTGCGTTGACGCCGGGAAGGACGGCGCAGGCCGTCCTTCGGCCGGAGGCCCAGGGAGGCTGACTTCCAGTCAGCGCTCCCCTGCGCCGATGGGAAATCGGCCTGCCTGGGCAACCGCAGCACGGGCCGTCCTTCGGCCGGAGGCCCAGGGAGGCTGACTTCAGTCGGCGCCGAGCGGCCCCAGCCGCAGGTCGTCCACTGTCACCAGCGGGACGCCCAGAGGGCGGCCGACGAACTCCCCATGGCAATCGGAGCCGCCGGTCACCAGCAAGTTATGGCGGACGCAGAATGCCCGGCAACGGGCCGTCGTCTCCGGAGAGTGGTATGGAGTATAACACTCCACTCCGGCGATGCCGAATTCCACAAATGTCTCCAGCACTTCTTCTATAGGCCGGTGGCGGAAACTTCCCCCCGGATGGGCCAGGATGGGCACCCCTCCGGCCTCCCGGATGCGGGCGACCGCCTCCGCCGGATGGGGGAAATCCGGCATCGGGGGACGGACGGGGTCCACGAAGATGCGCTCAAAGAAATCCCGGACATCCCGGCAGAGGCCGGAATCTATCAGGAAGTTCAGCCCTTTCCAGCCACCCCGGCGCGGGTCGTTCTCGTAGACGGCGTAGGCCTCCAGGTCCACCGGATAACCGGCCTGTACCATGCGCCGCAGCGTCTCCTCGTTGACCCACTCCAACCGGGCCCGGTTGGCCCGCAACAGGTCGTTCAGCGACGGGTGGTCGGGGTGGACCCTGTAGCCCAGAATGTGGACGAGTGCGCCGTTCAGCGCGGTGGAAATCTCCACGGCGGGCAGGAAGGACGGGGCGCCGGGAGTGCGGCGGACGATGTCGGCGACGGCCAGTGCTCCCTCCAGCGTGTCGTGGTCGGCGACGGCGAAGAGGCCGATGCCCGCCGCGTGGACCCGAGCGACCACTTCCTCCGGCGTCCAGGTGCCGTCGGAGGCGACAGTGTGGATGTGGAGGTCGGCGCGCATGATAGGGAAAAGTGCCTGGCACCTGAAAGGTGCCAGGCACTTCCGGACAACCTTACGCTCCCAGCCGCTTCTTCAGTTCGGCCGTGAGGGCAGGGACGTACTTGAAGAGGTCGCCGACGATGCCGTAGCGGGCCAACTGGAAGATGGGGGCTTCGGGGTCCTTGTTGATGGCGACGATCACTTTGCTGGTGCGCATCCCGGCCTGGTGCTGGATGGAGCCGGAGATGCCGCAGGCGATGTAGAGGTCCGGGCTGACGGTCTTGCCGGTCTGGCCCACCTGATGGTCGTAGGGGATCCAGCCGGCGTCCACAGCAGCGCGGGAGGCGCCGACAGCCGCCTTGAGCACCCGCGCCAGTTCCCGGATGGGCTCAAACCCCTCCGGCCCGCCCACACCCCGGCCGCCGGAGACGATAATGGCCGCGTCGGCCAGGTTGACCCCTCCCACCGTCTCCTGGAAACCCACCACTTTGGAGGGAATATCCTCTTCTTTGCGGACAGGGGCTACCCGGATGACCTCGCCGGTGCGGGAGGGGTCGGGTTCGGGCTTGGGGAAAGCGCGACCGCGCAGAGTGAAGACGGCGGGCCGCCGCTCCGGGACGGTGCAGGTGGAGAGGAGTTTCCCGGCGTAGATGGGCCGGGTGGCGACCAGTTGGCCGTCTTGGAACTCCAGTGCAGTGCAGTCGGCCACGCAGCCGGTCTCCAACTCCACCGCCACCGCCGGGCCCAGGTCGCGGCCCCGGAAGGTGGCGCCCATCAGGATGAACGCGGGCCCGTGCTGGCGGGCCAGTTCGGCCATCAGGGCGGCGTACGGTTCCAGACGAAAATCGGCCAGGGTGGGGTCGTCGGCCAGGAAGACCTTGTCGGCGCCGTAGGCAATGGCGTCCTTCGCCAGTGCTTCCACGCCCTGCCCGAAGAGGCAGGCGCAGACCTGTCCGCCCAGCCTCCCGCTCAGGGTACGGGCGGCACCGATGGCCTCCCACGATGGACCGGCCACCTGTCCGTTAAACTGTTCAATCCAGACGAAAATGTCGTTGCTCATCGCGTCCTCCCGTTAAATCACTTTCTCCGCCATCAGTTTATCCACCAGGATGCGGACGGTCTCCTCCACCGTCTCGGCCTGGATGATCTCGGCCTTCCCCTCCCGGGCCGGGGGCGGGAAGATGCGGGTCCAGCGGACGCCGGAGCCGGCCGCGCCGACCTTTGCCGGGTCTGCGCCGATGTCGGCCGCGCTCCAGACCGGGTACTGGGCGCGGGTGGCCTTGCGGATGCCCATAAACGAGGGGTAGCGCGGCTCGTTGATGCCCTTGATGGTGCCGACGACAGCGGGCAGGGGCGCCTTCACCACCTGCCGACCCTGCTCCAGCAGCCGCTCCACGGTGATGGACTTCCCCGCCGGGTCCAGTTCGGCGATTTTGATGACGTAGGTGAGGGGGGAGAAGCCCAGCCGATAGGCCACTTCCACCGGTACCTGCCCCGTCTGGCTGTCAATGGCGGACTTGCCGAAGAGGACCAGGTCTACATCCCCCATCTTCTGGATGGCCTTCGCCAGGACGTAGGAGGTCGCCAGCGTATCCGAACCCTCAAAAGCGGGGTCCCAGATGCGGATGGCCTCATCGGCGCCCATCGCGATGGCGTGTTTGAGCGCTTCCAGCGCGGCCTCCGGCCCCATGGAGATGACGGTGACCGTGGCGTTGCCGCCCAGTCGCTCCTTGATGAGCAACGCTTCCTCCACCGCGTACTCATCCCATGGGTTGATGACGATGGGGGAATCCCCCCAAGAGACGTTGCCCGCGGCGTCTACCGTCAGTTTGGCCGCCGAGTCGGGCGTCTGCTTGGTACAGACGACGATATGCATGGATTCACCTCCGGTTGTGGGATGGGGAAATTTTCCTCACCCCTCCCCCGGCGGCTCCGCCGCTACCCCCTCCCCTCTCCAGCTCTGCGGGAGAGGGGAGGGGGCAGGGGGGTAGGGTGAGGGTCACGCCTCCCGCTGCCATTCCTCCGGGTCGTAGGCCGGAAGTTCACACCGCAGGGGTTTGTCCTGCCGGTAACCCAGGACATACTGGGCCTGGATGAGTTCGTGAATCTGGCTGGTGCCCTCGTAGATGCAGGCCCCTTTGGCGTTGCGCAGGAACCGCTCCACGTCGTACTCGTCGGAATAGCCGTAGGCGCCGTGAATCTGGACGGCGTCCGAGGCGGCGGCGAAACTGGCCTCGGTGGCGAACCACTTTGCCAGGCTGGTCTGCCAGGTGTTGCGGACCCCCTGGTTCTTCAGCCACCCGGCCCGCAGGTAGAGCAACCGGCCGATTTCGTAGTCCCGCCGCATGCGGGCGATCATCTGCTGGACCAACTGATGCTCGGCGATAGGGCGGCCGAAGGTTCGGCGCTCCTGGGCGTATTTGACCGACGCCTCCAGACAGGCCCGGATGAGGCCCGTGGCCCCGGCGCCGATGGTGTAGCGGCCGTTATCCAAGCAGGACATAGCGATTTTGAAGCCCTCGCCCTCCTCGCCCAGCCGATTCTCAGCCGGAACCTCTACGTCGTTCATCGCGATCCAGCCGGTGGAGCCGGCGCGCACGCCCAGTTTGCCGTGAATATCCCCCGTGGTGACGCCCCTCATCTCCCGCTCCACGATGAAGGCCGTGATGCCCTGGTGGGGCGGCGCCTTGGGGTCGGTGCGGGCGAAAACCAGGAAGTTGTGGGCCATAGAGGCCAGGCTGATCCACATCTTCTCGCCGTTGAGAATATAGACGTCCCCCTCCCGCCGGGCGGTGGCGGCCAGCGCGGCGACGTCCGAGCCGGCCCCGGGTTCCGTCAGGCCGAAGGCGGCCCAGCGCTCCCCGCGCGCCTGAGGGATCAGAAACCGCCGCTTCTGCTCCTCCGTTCCCCATTGGAAGATGCCCAGACTGTTCAGGCCCACGTGGACGCTCATCACCACCCGCAGGAACGTGTCCACCCGTTCCAGTTCCTCGCAGGCCAGTCCCAGGCTGATGTAGTCCATCCCCTGCCCGCCGTAGCGGACGGGGATGCAGATGCCCAGGATGCCCAGTTCGGCCATGCGCTCTATGGCCCGGACAAAGGGTTTGTGGGCGCGGTCGTATTCTTTGACGTAAGGGGCCACTTCCTTTTCGGCGAAGTCCCGCACCATGCGGACGACCATTTCGTGTTCGGGGGTCAGGGAAAAGTCCATGGGTTTCCTCCGGCGTGGGATAACTGACTACCGGTCATTATATTCAAGGTGGAAAAAGATGCAAGTGGCGGTGCCGGGAATATCCCATCAAGACACAGAGGGCAGGGAGAAATAGTCCTATTGTGCTATTGCCAGTTGCAAAATAGTCTTTCTGTGCTATGGACAATTCGGCAAAATGATGTATGATAAAGTCCGGTCAATAACTGACCGGCGGTCAGTATGTCCACCTGTCGCGTATTTATCCTCACCGGGCATCCCCTCTTTGCGGAGGGCGTGGAGACGCTCCTGCGGGAACAGCCGGGGCTGGAGATCGTCGGCAGCGGCAACGTTTCTCCCGAGGCTTTTGCTCGTATCCAGGAGATGGCCCCCGACGTGGTGGTCATCGGTGCTCCCGGGGAAGAGCAGGAGGCGTTGGTCGCGCGGGTGTTTCAGGCTCTCCCCGGCCTCAAGGTGGTGGCCCTCAATCTGGACGATAATCGCATTCATATCCATTACCGTCAGACGAAAGTGGGGCGGCAGGTGGAGGACCTGGTGGAGGCCATCCGTCAGCCGCTGGAGTGGGGGCGTCCTCGCCCGGCCCAGATGCGCATTTTCGCCGTCGTCCAGGGCCATTATGGGCAGCGCATTGTGGAGAACATTCGGGCTCACGGCCCCCGGGGCTGGACGGTGGAATCGTGGCGGGCCCCCGACCTCCCGGCAATGATAGACGACCCGGAAGCCTATCTCCCCCTCCATGTGCCTCCGGCAGACCTCATTCTGGCGCTGGGCGAGAGCCCGTCCGTCGCCCAACTGATCCCCGACATCGCCCGGCGGGCCGGCGCGCGGGCCGTCATCGCTCCGGTGGACCACAGTGCCTGGCTTCCGGAGGGGCTGATCCGCCAACTGGAAGTCCGCCTCAATCAGATGGGGGTCGCGGCGGTGTTTCCGCGACCCTTTTGTTCGCTCACCGAGGATACCTACAATGTTCGCCACCAGCGGGTGGCCTACTCCAACCCCTGGATTGCCGAGTTCGCCCGCCATTTCGGCCGTCCCGTCTTCCGCATCCGCGCTGCGAACGGTATAGTCCAGGCGGTGGAGGTAGAACGGGATACCGCCTGCGGCTGCGCCCGCTTTGTCGCCGAACATCTGGTCGGGATGCCGGTGGGAGAGGCCATCTTCCAGGCGGGCATCGTCCATCATCATTACCCCTGCCTGGCGGGGATGACCATAGAGCGCTCATTGGGCGATACTCTGCTGCATCTATCCGGTCAACTGATGCGGCAGGCCGTGGAAGTGGAAGTCGCGCCGCTCCTGCCCCGGGCCGCATATCTGGTGCCCGAAGGGCGGTCGGCGTAATCTATCACATTTCACGTTTTCACGTTTCAGTGATGCGTGAAGCGTGATGCGTGAAGCGTGATTGTCATCTCACAACCCGAACGAGGAGGAACACCTATGCCCGTCAAGCGCGTCTATCCGGTTCCCAGTGACATTGAGATCGCCCAGATGGCCGAATTGATCCCCATCGTGGAGATTGCGGCCAGTGTCGGGCTCAGCGAGGACGACCTGGACCTCTACGGCAAGTGGAAGGCCAAGGTCCATCTGGACGTCCTGCACCGGCTGAAGGACCGGCCCAACGGCAAGTATGTGGATGTGACGGCCATCACCCCGACCCCGCTGGGGGAAGGGAAGACCGTCACCACCATCGGCCTGAGCCAGGGGCTGGGCTATATCGGCAAGAAGGTCTTCACCTGCATCCGCCAGCCCTCTATGGGGCCGACCTTCGGCATCAAGGGCGGCGCGGCCGGCGGTGGCTACTCTCAGGTGGTGCCAATGGAGGACTTCAACCTCCACCTGACCGGCGACATCCACGCGGTGGGTGTGGCCCATAACCTGCTGGCGGCGGCCATTGACGCTCGCATCCTCCACGAGCGGGAAATGACGGATGAGCAGTTGGCGAAGTTCTGCCCGGAAATTCCCCGCTTGAACATAGACCCGGACTCCATCCTCTGGAACCGGGTGGTGGATGTCAACGACCGGGCGCTGCGCAACGTTGTCATTGGCTTGCAGGCCGGGCAGGCGAATAAGCCGTTGCCGGAAGGGGCCAGCACGCTGCGGGAGATGGTCGCCCATCTCCCCTACGGCACCGACGGCGTCCCCCGCATCACCGGCTATGACATCACCGTCGCCTCGGAGATTATGGCCATCCTGGCCCTAGTGGACGGCTACAAGGGACTGGTAGACCTGCGGGAGCGGCTGGGCCGCATCGTCTGGGGCTTCAGCAAGGACGGGCGCCCGCTGACGGCCGAGGACCTGAAGGTCGCCGGCGCAATGACCGTCCTGATGAAGGACGCGCTGATGCCCAACCTGATGCAGACGCTGGAGGGCACTCCGGCCTTCGTCCACGCCGGGCCGTTCGCCAACATCGCCCATGGCAACTCCTCCATCATCGCCGACCAGATCGCCCTCAAACTGGTGGGGCCGGATGGCTACGTGGTCACCGAGTCCGGCTTCGGCGCTGACTGCGGCATGGAGAAGTTCTTCAACATCAAGTGCCGCTACTCCGGCCTCATCCCCAACTGCGTCGTCCTGGTCTGCTCCATCCGGGCGCTGAAGATGCACGGCGGCGGCCCCGAGGTTATCCCCGGCCGTCCTCTCAACCCGGCCTACACCGAAGAGAATCTGGAACTGCTGGAAAAGGGACTACCCAACCTGATCCAGCACGTGGAGAACGTCCAGAAGTTCGGCGTGCCCGTCGTTGTCGCCATCAACCGCTTCAAGACGGATACGGACCGGGAGATTGGCCTGGTTCAGGAGGCGGCGATGAAGGCGGGCGCGTTTGACTGTGTCGTCAGCGAGGTGTGGGCGAAGGGCGGCGAGGGCGGCGCGGCGCTGGCCGAGGCGGTGGTGCGGGCCTGCGAACAGCCTAACGGCTTCCGCTTCCTCTACCCGCTGGACGTCCCCATCAAGGAGAAGATTGAGATTATCGCCCGCGAGATTTACCGGGCCGACGGGGTGGATTACATGCCGGAGGCAGAGCGGAAGATTGAACTCTACACCGCGATGGGCTACGATAAACTGCCGCTCTGTATGGCCAAGACCCATCTCTCCTTCACCCACGACCCGAAATTGAAGGGTGCGCCTCGGGGTTGGCGGCTGCCCATCCGCGATATCCGCGCCAGCGTCGGTGCCGGCTTCCTCTATCCGCTCTGTGGCGCGATGCGGACGATGCCCGGTCTGCCCAGCCGTCCCGCCTTCGTGGATGTGGATATTGACCTGGCGACGGGCAAGGTGAAAGGGCTGTTCTAAGCCCTGCGTCCCCGGTTCCGGTGGCGGGTGGGGGGAAACCTCCCCCGCCACCCACGGAATACATGAAACGTGAAAAGTGAAACGTGAAACGTGAAACGTGAAAGGTGAGGTGAGACTATGGAGAAGGTCGTTCTGGATGTCCCGCTGATGTGGGCCGACCACCACGTCCTGAAGGTCCGAGAAGCGCTGACCAGACTGGACGGGGTGGCGGACGTCTACGCCAGTTCGGCGTGGAAGCAGGTGCTGGTGAAGTACGACCCGGCGAAGGTAGACCGCGCCAAGTTGGAGCAGGCGCTGGCCCAGGCCGGCTATCCGGTGGGCCAGGGCCAGACCCCTATCCTGGTGGAGCCCACCGTAAGTCGGCGCGATCCCCGCTGGGGCATTATGGACTTCCGGATGAGCCAGACCTATCGGGCCGACATTGAGATGTCCGGCGACTTCCGGAAGTGGTAGGAATCGGAGAATCGGGAGAATTAGAAGAATCGGGAGAATCAGGAGAATCAGAGGAGGGGAAAATCAGCGATTGATTCTTTGATTCTTTGATTCTTTTGATTCTTCGATTCTTTTGATTCTTTGATTCCGCAATTCTGTGATTCCGAGAGGTGAGACATGGCGAAGAAGAAAGTGCGTACCCCTCAGGAGGCCAGCCGCGACCCGGCGGCCATTGCCCTCCTGGAACGGGCCTTGCAGATTGGAGCGGAGACCTGTTTCTACAGGGCAGATGAAATCACCCCCTGTCCCATTGGTGCGGAGGGCCTTTGTTGCCGCAACTGCGCGATGGGCCCCTGCCGCCTGGTGGGCGATGTGGATATGGGCGTCTGCGGCGCGACGATTCCCACCGTGGTGGCTCGCAACTTTGCCCGCGCGGTGGCGACCGGCGCGGCGTCCCACATTGACCACGCCCGTGACCTGGCCTACACCCTCCTGGCGGCCGCCGAAGGCCACGCCCCCGACTACCGAATCCGCGACCCCTACAAACTCTACGAGGTCGCCCGCTATCTGGGCGTCAAGGTTGGCGACCGTCCCGTGAACGAAATCGCCCGGGATGTGGCCCTGGCCGCGCTGGGTGAGTTCGGCCGCATCCAGGGCGAGTTGCTCTATCTCAAACGCGCCCCGGCCAAGCGCCAGAAAATCTGGCGCGACCTGGGCATTGCCCCCCGCGCGATGGACCGGGAGGTCGTGGACCTTCTCCACCGCACCCATGCCGGCAACGACCAGGACGCGGAGCATCTGCTGGACCAGACGATGCGCTGCGCTCTGGCCGACGGCTGGGGTGGCTCCATGCTGGCGACCGACCTCACCGACATCCTCTTCGGCACTCCTGCCCCTGTCCGCGCCGAGGCCAACCTGGGCGTCCTGCGGGAGGATATGGTCAACGTTATCATCCACGGCCACGAGCCCACCCTCTCCGAGATGATCGTCGCGGCGGCGCAGGACCCCGAGATCATCGCCTATGCCCAGAGCAAGGGTGCAAAGGGCGTCAACCTGGCTGGCATCTGCTGCACCGCCAACGAGGTGCTGATGCGGGAGGGTATCCCCATCGCCGGTAACTTCCTCCAGCAGGAACTGGCCATCCTCACCGGCGCGGTGGATGCAATGGTGGTAGACGTCCAGTGCATCATGGAGGGCCTGGTGCCCCTCGCCCAGCAGTTCCACACCGCGCTCATCACGACTTCGCCCAAAGTGCGGGTAGCCGGCGCGACCCACATTCAATTTGACGAGCATCGGGCGCTGGAGATGGCCAGAGAGATCCTCCGTGTGGCCATTGACCGCTTCCCCCAGCGGGGCGAGGTCTTCATCCCAGACATCCGGGCCCAACTGATCCCCGGCTTCTCCCACGAGTACATCAACTACGCGCTGGGCGGCACCTATCGCGGCTCCTTCCGCCCGCTGAACGACGCCATTGTCGCCGGGCGCATCCGGGGCGTCGCCGCCGACATCGGCTGCAACAACGCCCGCCTCTGCCACGACGAAAACCACTACTACGTCGTCTCCGAGTTTCTCAAGAACGACGTGCTGGTGGTCCAGACCGGCTGCGGCGCCATCGCCAGCGCCAAGAAGGGATATATGACCCCCGAGGCGGCGATGGAGTACGCCGGGCCGGGCCTGCGGGAGGTCTGTGAGGCCATCGGCATCCCGCCGGTGCTCCATATGGGCGCCTGCGTGGATAACTCCCGCATCCTCACCGTCCTTTCCCAGATGGCCACCGAGACCGGCCTGGGCGACGACATTTCCGACATCCCCGCCGTCGGCATGGCCTCCGAGTGGATGAGCGAAAAGGCGCTGGCTATCGCTACCTACTGTGTCGCCTCCGGTGCCTACGTCATCATGGGCGGCGTCCGCAACCCGGTGGCCGGGAGCCCCGAGGTAATCCGCCTGATGACAGAGGGCTGGGAGAAGAAGGTCGGTGGGCGGCTGGAGTTCCTGGAGGACCCGGAAGAAATTGTCCGGCGTTCGCTGGCCCACATTGACCGCAAGCGCGCGGCCCTCGGCCTGGAGGAGTACAACCCGGCCAAGTGGGGCAAGTCCGGCGACTGGCGCATCCGCGAAGTGCTGGAACTCCCCCTGGAGGAGCGACTGGAGGCGGTGTACGGGAGGCGGTAAGCGCGCATCGCGTATCGCAAATCGCGGATCGCGAATCGCGTATCGCGGATCGCGAATCGCAAATCGCGGATCGCCGGGAGGGGAGATGCCGTTTCGGTTTGAAGGGCTGGAGATATGGACACTGGCGCGGAACTTCGTAGCCCACGTCTACGAGGTAACGGCTCGCTTCCCGAATTATGAGCGGTACGCGCTGGCAGACCAACTGAACCGGGCGGCAATTCGGTTGCCTTAAATATCGCAGAAGGAGCAGGGCAGGATACGGAAGCCCAGTTCAGCCGGTATCTGGGCGTCTCCAACGGTTCCGTCTCTGAGGTGATCGGTGGGTTGTTCCTGGCCCTGGATCGGGGGTATATTGATCAACCCACATTCACCTCTCTCTACGAGGAGGGCGATCATCTCATTCGGGCGATTACCAACTTTCGGAAAACCCTCTCCAAAGAACCGAAGCGATAAGCGATACGCGATAAGCGATATGCGATAAGCGATAAGCGATAAGCGATATGCGATACGCGATACGCGATGAGGAACTGGTTGCCGAGACAGTCCGTCGGATTGTGGAGGTTCTCCATCCCCGGCGGGTCGTTCTCTTCGGGAGTCTGGCGCGGGGCGAAGCGCGGCCCGGAAGCGATATAGACCTGCTGGTTATCGCGGAATCTTCCGAGCCGCGCTACCGTCGGGCCATTCCCCTCTACGAAGCCCTGAGCGATATTCCCGTTCCAATGGACATCATCGTCTACACGCCGGAAGAGGTGGAGGAGTGGAGCGGCGTCCGTCAGGCCTTTGTGACAACGGCCCTGCGGGAGGGAATCGTCCTCTATGAAGACCGTGGCTGACCTGGTGCGCGGGGGGCTCCGCAAGGCGGAGAGCGACCTGACCACCGCCGAACTCTGTCTGGAGACGGGCGGGCGCTGGATGTGGTTTGCTTTCACGCTCAGCAGGCGGCCGAGAAGTACCTGAAGGCCTATCTGACGGCCTGGGGGATAGATTTTCCCTTTGTGCACAACCTGGAGAAACTGATAGAGTTGTGCGCCCAGCGGGACCCGAAGTTTCTCTCCATCAAATCCCTGGGTCAGCAACTGACGCCGTACGCCGTCTCTCTCCGCTACGACGCCGAATTCCGGCCGGATATAGATGTCGCAGAGCACGCGCTGCATGCGGCGCTGGCGATTAAAGAATTCGTCGCAGACCGCTTGCTTGTGGAGATGAAACCTGAGCAGGATTAAGGAGGAAAGTATGTCCAGATACATCGCCAACCGAGCGATTCGCGGGGCCAATGCCATCGTCGCCGAGGCGGAGGCCCTGTTACAGAAAGCACTGGCCGAAAAGGGGCCCGATACCCCTGTCGCGTTCACCAACACCGCGTACTACCTGCCCGTCATCTATGGCATGCTGGGTCATCCGGTGAGCAAAATCGGGGATATGGTGCCCGTCCTGGAGCACGCGAAGAGCCTGCTTCACCCCCCGCCGGATGAGAAGTGGTGGGTCCCTTATCTGGGCGAGACCCTGGACTGCGGCATGGCGACGCTGCTGGCGGAGGAAATCATTGAGGGTATCCGCTTCGCCTACGGCGAACAGCCGGAGCGATACCCCGGCTTCCGGATGACCGGCAGCGCGTCCTTCACCAGCCCGGAGTTTGAGAAAGAAGAGGGGGGTGGTGGCTACCTGAACGGCCCCATTGACGACATCCAGTTGCGCTCCTGGGGCATCCAGTTGGTGGACGGCCGGATGCCCGGCTTTGCCGCCATTGTGGGCGCAGCGCGCACCAACCGGGCCGCCGTTGCCATCGTCCGCGAACTCCAGCGGCGCAACATCCTGGTCTTCCTCTGCGGCAACGTCAACGGGCGCTCTATCATTGACCAGTTGCACGAGGAAGGGGTGGAGATGGGGTACGATACCTACATCGTCCCCTTCGGCCGGGACACCATCGCGGCCATCTACCCGCTGGGCTTCGCCACCCGCTCCGCCCTCACCTTCGGCGGCCTCAAGCCGGGCCAGTGGCGGGAGATTCTCCTCTACAACAAATACCGCGTCTTCGCTTTCGTCCTGGCCCTGGGCGAGGTGGACGACCTGAAGTACGCCACCGCCGCCGGCGCCATCTCCTATGGTTTCCCCGTCATCGCCGACACCGTCATCCCCCAGATTCTCCCCACTGGCATCACCAAGTACGAACACGTCATCTCTATGCCCTGGGACGAGATAGAGGGCGAGACGGACGAGGAGAAGGCCGCCCGGCTGGTCCAGAAGTGCATTGAGGTCCGCGGTGTCAAGGTGAAGATCACCGAGGTGCCCATCCCTGTCCCCTACGGCTCCGCCTTTGAGGGTGAGGTCGTCCGTAAGGCCGACATGCGGGTGGAGTTCGGCGGCCGCCATAGCCGCGCCTTTGAGTACCTCCGCATGGTGCCGATGGACCAGGTGGAGGACGGCAAGATAGAGGTCATCGGCCCCGGTTTTGAGGACGTGCCGGTCGGCGGGGCGATGGACCTGGGTATCCTGGTGGAGGTTGCCGGGCGGAAGATGCAGGAGGACTTTGAGCCGGTGCTGGAACGCCAGATTCACTACTTCATCAACGGCGCCTCGGGGGTTCAGCACATCGGCCAGCGGGATATCGCCTGGATCCGCATCAGCAAGACGGCGGCGGAGAAGGGCTTTACCCTGCGCCACTTCGGCGACATCCTCTATGCCCGCTTCCACGCCGACTTCGGCGCCATCGTGGACAAGGTTCAGGTGAAGATCATCACCGATCCGGCGCTTCATACGGAGTGGCTCCAGAAGGCGCGCGAGGCCTACGACCGCCGCAACCGCCGCCTGGCAGACCTGGTGGACGAGGCGGTGGACACCTTCTACTCCTGCATCCTCTGCCAGTCCTTTGCCCCCACCCACTGCTGCGTCATCAGCCCGCAGCGGCTGGGCCTCTGCGGCGCCTACAACTGGCTGGACTGCAAGGCGTCCTACGAAATCAACCCCACCGGGCCCAACCAGCCCATCCCGAAGGGCCAGTGCCTGGACCCGGTAAAGGGGTACTTCACCGGCGTCAACGAATACGTCCGTGTGGCCTCCCAGGGGACCGTGGACCAGGTGGCGATGTACTCCATTATGGAGAATCCCATGACGGCCTGCGGCTGCTTTGAATGCATCGTCATGGTCATCCCCGAGGCCAACGGCGTGATGGTCGTCAGCCGGGAGGACCCCAGCATGACCCCCGCCGGGATGACCTTCTCCACGCTGGCGGGCATGGCCGGGGGCGGCCTGCAGACCCCGGGCGTCATGGGCGTCGGCAAGTACTACCTGACCAGTCCCAAGTTCCTCTCCGCCGACGGCGGTTTCAAGCGGGTGGTCTGGATGTCCTCGTTCCTGAAGCAGACGATGGCCGAGGAGTTGAAGGCGGTCTGCGAGCGGGAGGGCGACCCGGACCTGCTGGATAAGATTGCTGACGAGACCATCTGCACCGACGTGGAGGGCCTGCTGGCCTTTCTGGAGGAGAAGGGCCATCCGGCGCTGACCATGCCGCCCATCTTCTGATGATGTCGGTGCCAGGCACTTTGGAAGTGCCTGGCACCGGACGGTAGGATGTGAAATCCTGCTCCGGCGGTGGGGGGCCGCCGTCAGTGATGGCGGTGGCCCCCTGTTGTTGGGAGCGGGGTTTTGCGGCGGGCAGCGAAGCCGCCCGCCGCAAAGCCCCCCGGCTCAATGCCTGCGGCTTGACACTCAGGCCGGGTAGGAGTATCCTTATCTCGCACGTCAATTCAGCCTCACCTCTCCCCTGGCCCTTCGGGCCACTCCCTCCCCGCTCCTGACCTTCGGTCAGGAGCGGGGAGGGAGTCAGGGGGCATAGGCGTTAACTTTAGGCTCTGCGCGGGTTGGGTTGCCGCTTCGGAAGCCGACGAGCCGCCCTGGGCCTTCGGCCGGGTCCCTTCCCTTCGCTACCCAGAAACATACAGGGCGTAGCGCGGGCTGTTCGCCTGCACTGACAGGCCTGGCGGCCTGCGCTACCCGAGCCGTTGCAGTTTCTGACCCGCCGGAACGCGCCTGCGCGTGGGGTACTCGCAACAAGGTCGGCCTGCGCTCCTCACCCCTCCCCCGGCCCTTCGGGTAGCGGCGAAGCCGCTGGGGGTGGGGTGAGGTTGACGCCCGGCGCGAAGTGGAGGGGCAACCCTTGCGGTTGCCTTCAGGGAGGCCGATTTCCCGTCGGCGCCCAGGGCGGCGGGAAGCAGAAAGCCGAATCTAACCTGAAGTGAATGCCGATGGGGTCAGGGGGAGGGGTGAGCATATGCCACGCAAGGAGGTCCTATATGCCGGTAGAAATTCCTGTAGAACAATGGCCCGGTCGGGTCATAGAAGAGACCATCGGGGCAACTCCGGCGGAAGGAGGGACGCGCAGCCGGGTGGTCAAAGTGGGCGGCGAGAACACCCTGCCGTTCATGTGGACCGACGGCCAGATGCCCAATCCGCCCCGCATCGCCATAGAAATCCTGGACCAACGCCCAAAGGACTGGTCACCGCTTCTGCTGGAAGCCTGGGGTGACGTGGTGGATGACCCGGCGAAGTGGGCGAAGGCCGCCGAGGAGGCCGGAGCCGACCTGGTTCTCCTCCAATTGTCCCTCACCCGGGACGGGGACAAACCCACTACGGCCGCCGACGCAAAGGCCCTGACGCGCGCCGTCCTCCAGGCGACGGGGCTCCCCATCCTGGTCTTCGGCCCCGGCCAGGTGGACGCCGATAATGAACTGCTGGTAGCGGTAGCCGAGGAGGCGGCGGGTGAACGCATCGTCCTGGGCATCTGCGAGGAGAAGAACTACCGCACCATCGTCGCTGCGGCCATCGCCAACGGTCACCTGGTCAACGGCCGCACGGCGATGGACGTCAACCTGGCCAAGCAACTGAACATCCTCATCGCCGATATGGGCCTGCCGCTGGACCGCATCATTATGGATCCGACAACGGCCAGCCTGGCCTACGGCATTGAATACGGCTACTCGGTGATGGAGCGGTTGCGCCTGGCCGCCCTCCAGGGGGATAAGATGACCCAACTCCCCATGCTGGTCACCCCTGGTTTTGAGGCCTGGCGGCAGAAAGAGGCCAAAGTTGGCGAGGGGGTGCCCGCGTCCTGGGGCGATTGGTTCCAGCGGGCAGTCATCTGGGAGACCCTGACGGCGACCAACCTCATCCTCTCTGGCGCCGACATCGTCGTCCTGCGCCACCCGGAGACCGTCCGGCGGGTCCGGGCCTTCATTGAGCGGATGATGGCGAAGTAGCCAGGATTTATCCTGCGAGTAAGGAGGGAAGAGAATGGCACTCACCGGATTGCAAATCTACAAACTGCTCCCGCAGACCAACTGCAAGGAGTGCGGTTTTCCCACCTGCCTGGCCTTCGCAATGAAACTGGCCGCCAAGCAGGCAGAACTCTCTGCCTGCCCCTACGTCTCCGAGGAGGCTAAGGCCCAACTGGATGCCGCTGCTGCGCCGCCCATCCGCTTGGTCACCGTGGAGGGGCCCGGGCACAAGGTGCAGGTGGGCAATGAGACGGTCGTCTTCCGCCACGAGAAGACCTTCTACCATCCGCCAGGCCTCTTCCTGCGGGTGAAGGACTCATGGCCCCTGGAGCAGGTAAAAGGCGCGGCCAAAGAGGCGATGGACTACACCGTCACCTATGTGGGCATGGACATCCATATGGACGGTGTGGCGGTAGAGGCCGATTCCGGCAACCCGGAGACCTTCGCGGCGGCGGTGAAGGCGGTGCGGGAGGTGACCGACCGCCCGCTCATCCTGATGGCTTCTGATCCGGCGGCACTGAAGGCCGGTCTGGCTGCCGCCGATGGTGGGCGTCCTCTGCTCTATGCCGCTACCTCCGAGAACTGGCAGGCGGTGGCGGAAGTCGCCAAAGCGGCGAACGCCCCCGTCGCCGTCCGGGCCGACTCGCTGGACGGCCTGGCCGACCTGACCGAGAAGATGAAGGGCGCCGGCATCCAGGACATTGTGCTGGACCCCGGTGTCCGGGACCCGGCCGGGACGCTGGTTGCGCTCACCCACCTGCGTCGCCTGGCCCTGAAGAAAACCTTCCGCCCGCTGGGCTTCCCCATCATCACCTTCCCTGGCGAGGGGGCATCCGATGTGATAGAAGAAGCGCAACTGGCGGCCGAGCACATTGCCAAGTACGCGGGCTTCATCGTCCTGGACCGCTTCGCCCCGGAGATGGTCTACGCGTTGATGGCCTGGCGGGTCAACATCTACACGAACCCGCAGGAGCCCATCAAGGTCCAGCCGGGCATTTACGAGATCAACAACCCGACGGCCGACGCGCCGGTGATGATTACCACCAACTTCTCCATCACCTACTTCTCCGTTGCCAACGAGATAGACGGTAGCGGGCTGCCGGGCTGGCTACTGGTGGCGGATGCCGAGGGGATGAGCGTCCTCACTGCCTGGGCGGCGGGCAAATTTGACGCCGAGAAGATTGCCAAGACGGTGAAGACGACCGGCATTGAGGAGAAGATCAACCATCGCAAACTCATCATTCCGGGCGCCGTGGCCGTCCTGATGGGCGAGGTAGAGGAGGAACTGCCGGGCTGGCAGATTCTCGTCGGCCCCCGAGAGGCGGTGGACCTGCCCGGGTATCTGAAGTTGTGGAAGTCGTTCTGATGGGGACGGGGGTTGCGGCGGCGCCGCCGCCGCAAC
>CALDFY010000185.1 GCA_937942115.1 uncultured Anaerolineae bacterium
AAAACCCCTCCCTCACCCCCGGCCCCTCTCCCAAACGCCGTTTGGGAGAGGGGAGAGGGGAGAAGCCGGGGGAGGGGTGAGGCCAGCGCGCCGAAAAGGTGAGTCCCATTGGGCTGATGAGGGTGATTCCTGCTATTACCCGAACCGTTACTGGGAGGGGGCAAATGGAACAGGAAAGGGATGTTCGCTGGAAGAGATGCCGGTTTCGCCTGCGGCTGAACCGGGGACAGTCTATGGTGGAATTCGCCCTGGTCCTCCCGGTTCTGCTGCTGGTTATCTTCCTGCTCATTGAGGGGGCACTGGTCCTTCAAGGCTACCTGGCCGTCCAGCACGCCGCGCGGGAGGCGGCCCGCTGGGCCATCACCTACCAGCCCCCTCAGGGCTGCAAACTGGAGGGAAATCCGACGGTCCGAGACCACTGTGATCCATCGGACCCATGCACCAACCTCAGCGCGAACCCGCCCTTCATCTACCCACCCTACGATTACCGCCAGCCTGGCAATAACTGCGACCCTCAAGAGGACCTGAACGAATACAATGCCCGCCGGGTGGCGATGATTAAGATGATCGCTATGGACCGGGCGGTAGGACTGCGCATCAACCAGTCCGCTCTGGGGCTGACCACGAGTACGTTTAACGCCTATTCCAGCACCCCCGGCTTTTTCGGCGTCCAGGTCTGGGGCTTCCCCGCCTTTGATGCTCCGGAGCAACTGGACCACCCCAGCCTCCCGGGCCTACCGGTCCGGGTCCAGGTCGTCCATAACGTAGAAATCGTGGACCCCCTCTTTCGGGCTTTTGCTCCGTACGTCCGGGTGACATCGGATGTCACCATGCTGAACGAGGGGGTTCAGGTGGGATTCGGCAACCTGCCTCCGCCGACCTTCCGACCGCCACCGACCTTCATCGTCCCAACCCAGGCTCCGACGACACCGACGCCCACCACGCCCACTCCCACCCCCCGGCCCATCCGCTACCGGGTGGACATCCAGTTTGATTCGGCGAACAACCGGCTCCCCGACGAGCGAGGCCACACCGTCCCGGTCCTGGTGACCGATGAGGATACCGGCAGGGTTTTGCCCAACGTCCGGGTCAGTTATTCCACCAGTCTCGGCTCCTACGACTTCTCCGGCACCGGCCCCGGCTACGGCGAGGCCCTGACGGACGGGACGGGCACCGCCGTTCTCACCGTCTACGCCAACCGGCCCGGTACCGCCAGCCTGCGGGCCTGGATAGATATGGACGGAGACCAGCAGTGGGACGCCACCGAACCCACCGACACGGCGACCAAACAATGGACTGCGGTCGGACCGTACATCGTCGCCTCTACTCACTCCGTCCTTCCGCTGGACTGGATTTCCGTCAGTCTCTACGACCATCCACCGTCCGGGAATCCGCACCGGCTGCTCTGGTGTCGTACTTCTATCACCGGTGGGGTCTCCTCCGCCGTCCTGATGACGAACATCAACGTGGATTCCGGGACCTGGGATGCCCTGGACCTGGCGGTTCAGATTCCCCTGGAAAGCGCGGGCTTTTACCGCCTGGAGAGCCATACCGACCTGGGCACCTGCGGCAATGCGGCTACCCTCGTCGCCTATTCGGCCGACCTCTATGTTCGCCCGGTCCGGCCCGACCTGATCGTCGCGGCGCTGAACCTCCCTCAGCGCATTCCGGTCCAGAACCTCTTCACTGTGACGGCGGTCATTTCCAACATCACCCCGGGCATCACCAGCGAAGTCTTTGACGTGGACTTCTACATCACCCCGCTGACTCAGCCACCGCCGGCCGCCGGGCAACTGGGACTGGTCAAACAATGGGTCGCCGGCATCGGCCCCTACGGCAGTACCGTAATCACTGCCCACCTCTGGTTACCGGCCGAGGGGCCATATCGCATCTCCGCGCGGGTGGATACGACCAATTACCTGGAAGAAGATAACGAGGATAACAACCTGACCTCGGTGGTCGTCTCGGCAGGCTGTTTCTACACCGAGACCTTTACCACGAACTGGTTGAACCCTTCGGCGAATACGGGCAACTTCTCCAACCCGACCAATGCCTACGCCGACGGGGGAGGTGCGGCCAGCGTCTCCGTCTCCTCCGGCAGCACTCAGCGCCACCAGTTCTATAACTACAACATCTCTATCCCCACCACCGCCACCATCCGGGGTATAGAAGTCCGCCTGGACTGGTGGGTCAACAGTACATCCGGCAGCGGGAATATGGGCGCCCAGTTGTCATGGAACAATGGTTCCAGCTGGACATCGTCCAAGAACGATTCCACCCAGTCCACCAGCGAGCGCACGGTCATCCTGGGCGGGCCCAGCGACACCTGGGGGCGGACCTGGACGGTGAGCGAACTGGCCAACAACGCCTTCCGGGTGCGGGTGTCGGCCTATAACGGTGCCTCTTCGTCCAAAACCTTTTATCTGGACTGGGTTCCCGTTCGGGTGACCTACTCCGCTCCCGTCAACTTCTGCCGCCCCCCTGAGCCCCCGCCGTGGGACGAGGGGGAGATCAAGCCGCCCGGCCTCCAGGAGTGCACCGAACTCCTCCAGGTCGGCAGTTTTGAAGGAAACCCTCAGCGCATCTTCACCTACTGGCAGGCAGGGGGACTGGGGGCCTATCAGCATACCGGATACCTCCAGCATTCGGGCGCCTTCGCCATGCGGCTTCACGCTTCCCTGGGCTCCTATCCCACCTGCGCGCCCTTCAATCCGTATCTCTACCAGACGGTTCAGATTCCCACCGAGGTCTATACCCTCACCCATCTGGTCGTGGGTGGGTGGCAGGCGGTGGCCGGTAGCCTCACCGACTGCAGTTATCGGGGCATCCCGGATGCCGACGACCTCCTCTATGTGCAGTTGCGCGATAGCGGTGGCAACCCCATCGGGAGCCCTGTCACCATTGTGAACGGTGGGGTCGTCACCGAAACCTGGGAGCCCTTCAGCGTGGACTTCACCGAACGGGGGCTGGACGTGAGCACCCTGGCCGGTCAGAACATCCAGGTCTACTTCTTCGGCGTCCACGACAACGACTACTACGGGACCTTTTTCTACCTGGACGACCTGAGTTGCAGCATCTGTACCTTCTGGCCGATTCCGGACCCGGTGCCGGGCACCGCCTCCATCGGCGGGCTGGTGCGCGCCTTGGTCGGCGGCGTCCCCCAGTACCTGACCGGCGTGGACGTCTGGGCCTACAGCCAGGGAGGCGAGGTCCTCCACACCCGCACCATCCACAACGGCACGTACCACTTCTACAACATCCCGCCGGGGACCTATACCGTCTACGCCGCCGCCTGGATCAGCGGCCAACTGTACTGGGGGACTGCAAGGGTCACCGTCGTCGCCGACGAGCGGAACGACCATGTAGACCTGTTGCTTCAACCGTAGGAACGGAATCCGATGCAACCCTCAAAAGGACGACTCTTGCTGATGACCGCCCTCCTGGCCGGGGCGCTGAGCGCGCTGGCCCTTTCCGGCGCGCTGGCGGCGCCGCGCGCCGGTTTCCTGCACCTGGCGACCAATCTCTCCGCAAGCCCGAGACGACACTCCTACTACGCCGACATCGCCGCCAGCCCGGACGGCGACCGGGTGGTCGTTGTCTGGTCGGAGGCGTATCAGGACTACGGAGGGGCTGCGAAAGGCTCCGTCTATCTGCGCTGGGCCTCGGAGAGCACCGGCAGCGGCTGGAGCGCGCCGGTGACCGTACACGCCGGCAATAGCAACGAATGCGCCCGCTGGGCCGCCGTTGCCGTTACCGGCACCAACCCTTATACCGCCGTCGTGGCCTACATCATCCAGAGCCCATGCGATAACCCGACCTCCCAGTCCATCCATTACCGGCTCTGCACCCTGGGCGGTTCTTGCGGCGATGTCCAGACCGCTGACTCGGTCAATCCGCAATCCGGGGATCCCGGCTACGGGTCGGTGGACGTGGCCCTGGATAGCGCGGGGCGGCCCCATTTTGTGTTCGCTTATTATCGGCGCGATATTCAGATTCAGAGGGATGTAGGCACTGTGTACTATTGGGGCCCGTATGCTACCTCTGTAGAACAAGTGTCTTCAAGCGACCAGGATGCCCGCACCCCTGCCATCGCCTGGAACGGAGGCGCCGTCCATGTGGTCTGGGCGACGGAGCCTGTGGGTACAAGTTCCGATTACTTTATCTTCTACCGGCGCCGAACAGGGACAGGTTGGGCTTCGCCGTACGGTTTGATAAAGCAATCTCTGGGCTATGCCCCCCACAACCCGGCTATTGCCGCCTTCAGCAGCACGGTGCTGGTGGCATGGGATATGAACAACGCCGAGACAGACTTGGATTGCCAGAACAATCAAGGAGCGTGTGACCGGTATACGATTGCCTACATCCGCTCTACGGACAACGGCGTCAACTGGCCTCAATACTCCGGCGGGGGTCCCCTTTGGTATGAACTGAGAGGAGGTGCTTTGGGCACAGATTGGCCGTACACTTCCACAGGCCGGGTCGTGGAATACACCCGCTTCCTGCGCCCGTCGGTGGGGTTCCGGGCCGACGGCAAGCCGGTGGTGGTCTGGCACGTGAACGACGGGACCATTGCAAATCCCGATTACAACATCTACTATACTGAAGCGCTCACCGTTCCTGAGAACGCGGGAGAAGCCATAGAGTGGGCGGAGATTCGCCGCTTCGGGCAGAATGCCCCGCTCCATTCCGCCAGCCCGGTCGTGGCGCCGTTCCTGGCCGGGGATACATTGCACGTGGCGTACCTCCAGCAGGGTTCGGGGACGAATGACTGGGAGACATACTATGACGGCAACGAGTATGACCGCTACTCCCGTGTCTATCTCCCCATCGTGATGCGGAACGCCAGGCCCTGAATGGAATACGTGAACAGTGAAGCGTGATATGGCAGCGACGGGAGGGAATGGAGGGCGGTGGGCCGTTTTGCTGGGGCTGGCCTTCATCGGTGCGCTGGGCCTGGCCGTTCTGATTCTCTGGCCCGGCCTGCAACCGGCCGACAGGAGTCCGTCCGGCGCTCCGTTACCGCTCCCGCCGGGGCCCACAGCCCGGCAGGCCGAGCAGGCCGTGCGGGAGGCGGCCCGGGATTGGCAGCCGGACGCCTCGCTCTCGTCCCTTTCGGCCCATTGGCAGTGGGCCCGGGGGAAATGGTCGGCCCAGACCGTCTGGACGGTCCATTTCTACTCCCCCTCTTCCGGTCGGCTGGCGGTTTTTCTGGTGGAGGTGGGGCGCGTCCGCATGCTCCGGGAGGCCATCAGCCCGTATCCGATGCCGACTTTCGCCGAAGACCGGTGGAAGGTGGATAGCCTGCAGGCACTGGAGGGGTGGTGGGCCGGGGGCGGCGCCGATTTTCTGGCCCGCCAGCCGAACGCCGAAGTGACCCTGCAGTTGAAACCGGCCAGCCCGGCGGACAACCGCCCGGTTTGGGTCGTCACCGCTGTGGCGGGCCGGCAGGTCCAGACGGTGACCCTGAGCGGCGTGGACGGGAAACCGATGCCGTAACACAGGCCCTCCGTCCAGCGGATTCCCTCAAGCCGTCGGCACAATGAGAGGAAGAGAAGGAGGTGAGGGTGATGAAAAAGGAGAGGCAGAGCGGTCAAAGCATTGTGGAGTTTGCCATCATTCTTCCGTTCCTGATCCTGCTGATTATCGGGATGGTGGAAACGGCCTTTGCCCTGCGCAGTTACCTGTACGTGAACACGGCCTGCCGGGAAGGCATCCGCTTCGCCGCCCGGGGGCGATACACCGATGTGGATACGGCGCGCTGGATGCTCTCCAGCGGCGGATACACCCGGCTGAACGGCCAGCAGGTTCCTTTCTTCCGAACCACGGCTCCGGAATCCAATACCGGCATCATCATCACCCGCATCCCAATTCAAGCCAACGGAAACATCGGACAGCAGATCAGATACATCACCGGCACCATCACCCTGGTATCTGGCGAAGAGATTTCTACCGTTCCCATCTCCGAGAACTACAGTCGGGTAGCGAGCGAGGTGAACATTGAGCGCCATCGGCAAGAGACCATCGGCATCAATCAGCAGCGGGTCGCCCAGGGATATGAAGCGCTGGACAATCAAATCGTCGTGGTGGAAGTTTTCTACGCGCACCGGACGCTCTGGAACTATGAACCGCTGGGGTTTTCAAGGGTGCTCAACCTCTACTCCCGCTCGGTGATGCGGGTGGTTTCCGATGCCCGGCAGACCCAATAGGAGGTGTGAGATGAGGCGTATATGGGCCATCTTCCGACGTTTTCTCCAGCAGGACACCCAGCGTGGGCAGAGCATTATCCTGGTGGCACTGGGGGTTTTCACTCTGCTGGCCTTTGTCGGCCTGGCGGTGGACCTGGGGCTTTATTACTCGGAGCGGGTGAAAATCGTCCGGGCGGTGGACGCTGCCGCGCTGGCGGCAGCCCCGGAACTCCCCCTGGAAAGCGCCGCCCACACCCGGGCCCTGGAGTTCCTGCGGGATAACGGATACGATTCGGAAGACCCGGCGACGCGGGTGGGGATCAACTGTCTCCCCAATTCCTGTCCGTCCGGGGAAGGGGCCGATACCGTCATTATCCTGGAAACGGCCAGTTTCCGGGATATGAACCTGCCGCCGGCCCAGCAGGTCAATACGGCCAACCGCATCCGGGTCATCGTCCGGCAGAGGGTGCCCGTCATCTTTATGCGTTTCATCGGCTTTGATTCCCTTTGGGTCAGCGCCTCCGCCACCGCCGAGAACATCAACAACCTGGATATCGTCATCGTCTTTGACCGCTCCGGCTCTATGGAGTTTGATACCCTCTGCTACGGGTGCTGGCAGAAGCAATCGGGCATCCCCTATCCGGGCGGCCTGATTTATCCACTCCCCTGGAACGGCCCGCCCAACGGCCCACCGGCTCACTGTGGCGCCACCCAGGAGTTCACCTACAGCGGCTATAAGTACTATTACATTGAGGCCGAGGAGTACTCCCGGGCCAGCAACCCGTATAACCGCTACCTGTATGTCCCTTACTACACCTACTGGGTCATGCAGCGGGAGCCGGGGGACGGCGCCTCCGGCCGGGATAGCCGGGGGGCCTATATCATGCACATGCCCTACTCCGACCACGAGACGCCGGTAACGTATTCACCCGGGTACGGGGTCACCTGCCGCGAAACGGCGGTCAACAACAACGGCCAGTGCAAAGCCTCTGGGTACACCCAGTGTTATTGCAAAACAGACGTCCCCGGCGGCCCCTTCCCGGCCCCCCGGGTGGATTACGACTTCACCATTCTGACGACCGGCAACTACTACATCTGGGTGCGCGGCCAGGCACAGTCCACCTGGAGGCTATGCAGCGACGCCAATGCCTCGTGTATAGACCGGCGGTTCTACTGGAACGTGGATGGCGGGAACATCCAGGCCAGTCCGGACTTCCCGCGTGGCACCGGTTACAACGGCGCCAGTTCCGGCTCCTGGGGTTGGCGGCGGCTCAATAATACGGCCTTCTCCTGGACCGCCGGGTCGCAGCACACCCTGCGCATCTGGGCGGGAGGAGCCGGCTTTGCCATAGACCGCATCGTCATCACGACGAATCCGAATGGCCTGGACACTAACGGCAACCCCCCTTCGGATGTCTCCAGGACGGGTGTCTGGTCCAACGGGCGGACGGACTGGGCCTGCAGCCCATGCGACGCTCGCTTCGGCGGTTATCCGGGCGGGTGCGGGCAGTCCACCTGTGCCTACTCTCCCAACTGCAATAGCGGCCCCAACCCGGACCGCCGCAAGGACGACATCTACGACGACGAACAACCCATCCGGGCCGCCATTGAGGCCGCCAAGCGGTTCGTGGGGATGCTGGACTATAAATACGACCAGATCGGCTATGTATCGTATGCCAGCGATGTGACGGTGAGATCGGAACTGCAGTGCCTGCGCCGTCTGGGGGCGCAAGGTTGTACTCCCTCCGTTATCACCGGTACCGTGATTGCTCAACTGGATGCCACCACCGCTGGAGGCGCCACCAACATCGGCGGTGGCATTCAGAAAGGGATTGAGGTCCTGAGCACCATGTCGGGCCACTACGGCCGGCCCGGCGCGGCCCACATTATGATTCTGATGACCGATGGGCGGCCCAATCAAACTCCTGATAACATCTGCTACACCTATAACCTGATCCAGAAATACGGCCTGACCGTACCGTCCAACGACAGCGAGCGCAAAGGGATGGAGTGCACACTCTATTATGCCGAACGGGCGCGGAACAACAGTATCGTCATCTACACCATCACCCTGGGTGATTCGGCCGACTTTGAGTTAATGGAGACGGTCGCCAACATCACTGGCGGGGTGCACCGCAACGCCGACCGTCCGGAGAAGTTGAATCAGATTTTTGACGAGTTGTACGAGCGCATCTTCCTGCGGCTGGTGGAGTAAGTGTTCCGGATATTCCAGCGTGTGGTAACGCAGAAGTGATTTGTCTTTTTGTCTTGAGGAAGCGGGCGGCCCGGTCGCCCGCTTCCTGTCATTTGACATTTACCGGAAAGTGGAATATCATATCAATGTCCGGGATGGTTCATTATTGGTGACACTTTTGCTGGCGGACGTTCTGCCCTCATCCCACCCTCTGCCCCCTTCCCTGACAAGTGTAGTTTTTCGCCGAAGGGGGGATTTGCCCTCACCCCCACCCCCAATCCCCCTCCCCTCTCCCAAACTTCGTTTGGGAGAGGGGAGGGGCCGGGGGTGAGGTGAAGGCGGCGGGGGAGGGGTGAGGCCTGACAAGTGTAGGTTTTTCGGGGAGCGGGGGATGCTCATTCCGGCCCTCACCCCACCCCCCCATAGGCGTTAACTTAAGGCTGGCTTCGGCTCTCCGCTTCCCGCCGCCTCGGGCGCCGATGGAAAATCGGCCTCCCCTGGGGGCAACCGCGAGGGTTGCCCCTACGCTTCGCGCCGGGCGTCAACCTGCGTTGACGCCCTTCTCCGGAGGTCGGCGAAAGCCGACCTGGTGGCGAACGAAGTGAAGGGACCCGGCCGAAGGCCCAAAGAGGCTGGCTTCAGTCAGCGCCCGAGGCGGCGACCCAACTGGCGCAGCCCCTTAAGTTAACGCATATAGGGCAAGGGGGGGAAGGGCAAAGAAGCCCGCTGCCCGCCCAGAACAAGAGGGGCGCGAAAAAACCTACACTTGTGAGGGGATGAGGCCCCCTCCTGGCCACAGGACAAGGGGAGAGGGGGCCAGGGGGTGAGGGCAATGACCTGACGGGCCACAAAACAGACGTGTGGAATTTTTAACGCCTTCCAAAAGTGTCCCCCCTTTCGTTCAGAAAATGAACCATCCCCAATGTCCCGTCCCATTCAGGGGATCACCTGGGGGGCCGGGACTACCCTGAAGAGCAGGTCGACATCAGACATCACGGATAACTCACCATCAGGAGGCGCAGAATGGGAAGCCGGCGGACACTGGTTCTGGTAGGCCTGTTGATCATCGGCGTGGCACTGATCGTCGGCGTCTTGCTGCTGCGGCGGCGAGGGGGAGGAGAAGAAGCCGCGCCCGCCGAAACCCCTCAGGCCATGAAAATCCTGGTTGCCGCTAATAACCTGACCCGGGGAATGAGCATCACGCCTGACCTGGTTCTGGCCCAGGACTGGCCGATCCAGCACCTGCCGCCGGTCTACTACACCGACCCGGCTCAGGTCGTCGGGTATTTCGTGCGGGTGGACATCCCTCAGGGGATGCCGTTGATGCCCAGTATGCTATCCCCCAGCGCAGAGGCCCTCGGCGCAATGGGTTCCCCCGCCGCGCTCCAAATTCCGGAAGGGAAACGGGCCATCGCCATCCCCCTGGACCTGCTGGGGGCGGTTGCCTGGGCCCTCCGGCCCGGCGACCATGTGGATGTGCTGGCCTCCTGGCTGATCCAGGAACTGGATCAGGAGTTTCAGAGCGTCCTTCCGAACCAGTGGGCCGCCCTCCAGTGCGGAGAGGGACAATTGTGTCAGGGCATCTATGGGCGGGTAGAACTCCTGCCGACCGGGCAGGTGATTATGGTATATCCCTCCGAGGGGAAAGCCCAGGCCCGCTACGTCGCCCAAGTGACCATTCAGGACGCCACCGTGCTGGGAGTCGGCACATATCAGGTACCGGTGGACACGGCCGCGCCTCAGCCCGCTCCGACCCCCGGCGCGGAAGGGGGACAGCCGGCCCCGGGAACCGCGCCGGCCGAGCCGACCCCGATGCCGGCGATGGCCAAGGTTCAAGCCGTCATCCTGGTCGTAGACCCCCAGGAAGCCCTGGTTCTCAAAGCACTGGTGGAAACGAAGGCGGATATTACCCTGGCCCTGCGCCGTCCGGGGGATACCGCGCGCGTCTCCACCGATACCGTCTCCCAGGATTACATCATCGTCCGCTATAATTTCGTCGTTCCGCCGAAGTTACCGTATGCCATCGGCGCGCCGGAAGCGAACCCGCTGGAAGAGCGGATCAGCATCGGCACGGCGACAGGCGGAGTGACCGGCGAATAAATCTATTCAGCAGCGATCTCCAACGGAGTTTCTGCGGAGGGCCCTTGAGTCCCGAAAAAATCCGCGTCCTGATTGTAGATGACATCGCCGAGACCCGGGAGAACCTGCGCAAACTGCTCTCCTTCGCGCCGGATATAGAGGTGGTCGGCACGGCCGCGACCGGCGAGGAAGGGGTCCGACTGGCGCGGGAACTGGTCCCCCACGTGGTCATCATGGACATCAACCTGCCCGGGATGGACGGGATCACCGCCACCGAGCAGATTGTGCGGGAAGTGCCCACGGCTCAGATTGTCATCCTCTCGGTGCAGGGGGAGACGGGCTATATGCGCCGGGCGATGGCCGCCGGCGCGCGCGATTTCCTGGTCAAGCCCCCCAGCGGGGACGAGTTGATGGCGACCATCCGCCGGGTCTACGAAATCGGACAGGCCCAGGCGGCACGGATGGCCCCCCTCCAGGTCACCCCTACCGGCCCGGTCGGGCGTCCTGTGGCGGCCCGCCACGGCCAACTGGTCGTCGTCTTCTCTCCCAAAGGAGGGGTGGGTTGTACCACCGTCGCCGTCAACCTGGCTGTTGCCCTCCAGACCCGCCTGGGGGCAGGCCAAAAAGTCGCCATTATGGACGGCAGTTTCCAGTTCGGCGACGTGGGGGTGATGCTGAACCTTCAGGCCAGCCACAGCGTGGCCGACCTGGCCGTGCGGGTGGAGGAACTGGACACCGACCTGCTGACCAGCGTGCTGACCCCCCATCCGTCGGGCGTCAGAGCCCTTCTGGCTCCGCCCAATCCGGAGGCGGCCGAGGCATTCATCAGCGCCGACGGCGGGATGGCCGAAGGAAGCCGCCGCATCGGGGCCATTCTGGATGGGCTCCTCTCGGAGTTTGATATTGTTGTGGTGGACACGTGGAGCCTGCTGAACGAATTGACATTGACGTTCCTGGACCGGGCGGACCTGATTCTGCTGGTCGTCACCCCTCTGATCCCGGATATTAAGGACATCCGTCATTTTCTGGAACTGGCGGATCGGCTGGGCTATCCCCGGACGAAAATCGGCCTGGTCATCAACCACTCGGACCGGAAGACCGGCTTGAGGCTGGATCAAATTGAACGGGCGCTAATCCCTGCGCTGGCCCACATTCCCTACGATGAACGGGCCGGTATCGTGGCCGCCAATCGGGGCCTCCCCATTGTCACCGAGGAGGCCAGCCGGCCCATCGGTCAGGCCTTTGTCCACCTGGCCGCCGGGGTGCTGGAGCGGCTGAGCCAATTCCGCCAGACAGAGGAAGAAGAACCATCGGTAGAAGTCAGCCGTCGCCTCCTGGGTCGGGCGCTGGGCATCTGATGATGGACGACGGACGACAGACCAAAGACCACCGAGCCCGGACGACAGGCGGTCGGCGATACGCGATGCGCAATACACGATGAGCGATACGCGATCAGCGATACGCGATCAGCGATGGAGGGATGAGCGATGTCACTGCTCCGGAGAATTGAGAAAGGGACCCAGCAACCCACCACCCCAGCGGGACCGGCAGGGCCAGCGGGGCCGGCAGGGCCCACCCCGCCGACTTCCCGGCCGACTCCGGCCCCGTCCCCGCTGCGAGACACCTACCGTGACCTGAAGACCCGCATTCAGAACAAACTGATAGATGAGTTGGACCCCACGATGGATGTCAGCCGACAGGACGAGGTCCGGCGCACCATCCGGGAGATGTTTGAGAACATCCTGGCTGAGGAGCGGATTGTCCTCAGTCGGGCGGAGCGGGAACGGCTCTTTGAGCAAATTGTGGCCGAGATTCTGGGACTGGGGCCGCTGGAGCCGTTCCTGGCTGACCCCACCGTCACCGAAATTATGGTGAACGGTCCCAAGAACATTTATGTGGAACGGTTTGGTAAAATTGAGCGTACGACGGCCTCGTTTGAATCCGAGGAGCACCTGATGCGCATTATAGAGCGCATTATTGCTCCCCTGGGCCGGCGCATAGATGAGAGCGTCCCCTACCAGGATGCCCGCCTGCCCGACGGCTCGCGGGTCAACGCCATCATCCCGCCCCTCTCCCTGATCGGTCCGGTGCTGACCATCCGGAAATTCTTCAAGATTCCGTTGACCGCCGAGAAGTTGATTGAACTGGGCTCTATCACGCCGGAAGCGATGGAGTTCCTTAAGGCCTGTGTTCATGCCAGATTGAACATCGTAGTCTCCGGCGGCACCGGCACCGGGAAGACAACGTTCCTGAACGTTCTTTCTGGCTACATTCCCAATGACGAGCGCATCATCACCATTGAGAATGCGGCGGAGTTACAGTTGCAGCAGGAACATGTGGTCACCCTGGAGTCCCGCCCGCCCAACATTGAGGGCCGGGGGGAGGTGACCATCCGCGACCTGGTCATCAACAGTCTGCGGATGCGGCCGGACCGGATCATCGTCGGCGAGTGCCGGGGGCCTGAGGCGTTTGACATGCTCCAGGCCATGAACACCGGTCACGAAGGTTCTATGACCACCATCCACGCCAACTCCCCACGGGACGCTCTGGCCCGGCTGGAGAACATGATTCTGATGGCCGGAATGGACCTTCCCCACCGGGCCATTCGGGAACAGATTGCCAGTGCGCTGGACCTGATTGTCCAGTTGGAGCGCCTGCGAGATGGCACCCGGAAAGTGGTCAGTATCTCGGCGATAGAGGGGATGGAGGGCGACATTATCACGATGGCGGAGATTTTCAAGTTTGAGATTGCCGGAATAGAAAACGGGAAGGTTATCGGTCGGCTCCGTCCCACGGGCATTCGCCCCAAGTTTATGGACAAGATTGAAGCCGCTGGCATTCACCTGCCGCCCACTATCTTTGGCATTGGGGAACGGATCCGGCGGTAGAAAGAAGCAGAGGGCAAGGGGCAAGAAGTGCACCCTGCATCCGTATTACTCTCTTACGAGTACTCCATACGCAGGGGCGCATTCTGGCGAGTCAGAAACTACAATGGTTTACGTAGCGCAGGCCACCAGGCCTGTCAGTGCAGGCGAACAGCCTGTGCTACGCCCTATGTTTCTGGGTAGCCCCTGCAGGAGGCGAAGTCACAGACCCCGAGCGAAGCGTGGTGGCAATCTCCCCGTAGCCATCAGGGAGTTGGTTGGGGCGCTCCGCGCCCTCGCAATGACGCGGCCGCTGTTTCTGGCCCGCCCGAATGCACCCCCGCGCGATGGGGGACTACCCAGGAACTTGTGGCCGAAATGGGCCGCCCGCCTTGCCCGATGCTATTGCAACTGAAAAAACTATTCGGGCAGTCCACCGCGATTCTCCCTCACCCCACCCCCTGCCCCCTCCCCTCTCCCGCTCGCCTTCGGCGGCGGAGGCCTCACCCCTCCCCCGACCCCTCCCCTCTCCCGAACGAAGTTCGGGAGAGGGGAGGGGTTGGGGGAGGGGCGAGGCCTCTGCCGCCGAAGGCGAGCGGGAGAGGGGAGGGATAGGGAGGGGTGAGGGCAGGAAGTCCGCCAGCAAAAAGTGTCACCAATTATGAACCATCCCAATTTTGGGGTGTCTTTGTGCCTTCGTGGTGACTTTCTAAGCACCCTCAAGGGGGAGGGGTGAGGCATCTGAACCCACTCAG
>CALDFY010000186.1 GCA_937942115.1 uncultured Anaerolineae bacterium
CGAGTGCCCCATCGCGCAGGGCGCATTCCGGCAAGTCAGAAACTGCAATGGCTCGCGTAGCGCAGGCCGCCAGGCCTGTCAGTGCAGGCGAACAGCCTGCGCTACGCCCTGTATGTTTCTGGGTAGGATTCGTGGAACGATGCGTGAAGACTTGCGATCCTCCCGAATCGCCCGCCTCCAGCAGGAAATGGAACGAAAAGGGCTGGACTGCCTGGCGCTGGTGCCGGGGGCCAACCTCTTCTACCTGACCGGCCTCTCCTTCCACCTCAGCGAGCGCCCGGTCGTGGCCCTCTTCCCGGTAGATGCCCCGCCGGCGATCATCCTCCCCGTCCTGGAAGAACCCAAAGTCGCCTCGCTGGGCGGCGCGCTGCAGACCTACCCGTACACCGACGAACGGGGCCCGGCAGCGGCCTTTCAGCAGGCCTGCGCGGCGCTGGAACTGGCCCAGGCGCGCATCGGCGTGGAGGAACTGCGCATGCGGGTGATGGAGGCCCGTCTGCTGGAGCGGTATGCCCCCGATTGCCAACTGGTCCCCGCCGACGCAGTGCTGGAGACGTTGCGCGTCACCAAAGACGCCGGGGAGGTGGCCCGGATGCGGCGGGCAGCGGCCGTCGTGGAGGCCGCCCTGCGGGCCGTCCTGGCCCAGATTCGCCCGGGGATGACCGAACGGGAGGTGGCGGGGCTGCTGATGGTGGAGACCCTGCGCGGGGGAAGCGAGGGGATGCCCTTTGACCCCATTGTCGTCGCCGGGCCCAACGCGGCATCCCCCCACGCCGTCCCCACCGACCGCCCCATCCAGCGCGGCGAGACGGTCATCGTAGACTGCGGGGCCGTGGTGGGGGGCTACGTCTCCGACATCACCCGGACCGTTGCCCTGGGAGGGCTGCCGGAGGAGATGGTGCGGGTCTATGAAGTGGTGCGCCGGGCCAACGAGGCCGGGCGGGCCGCCGTCCGGCCCGGTCGGGCCGCCCAGGACGTGGACCGGGCCGCCCGCGCGGTCATCCGGGAGGCCGGATACGGGGACTTCTTCATCCACCGCACCGGCCACGGCCTGGGCCTGGAGGTCCACGAACCGCCGTACATCGTGGAGGGGAACCGGCAGCCCCTGCAGGCCGGAATGACCTTCACCGTGGAGCCGGGCGTCTACCTGCCCGGCGTGGGGGGCGTGCGGATTGAGGACGATGTCCTGGTCACCCCTGAGGGGGCCGAGACCCTTACCACGTTTCCGCGAGAGTTGATAATTTTGTAGCGCAACTCCTACGGAGTTGCGCTACGAAACACCGCGTCGGCGGGCATACCGGGCTTGAGGGCCCGGTCGGGGTTGGGGATGACCACTTTGACCGCGAAGACCAGGTTGACCCGCTCTTCGCGCGTCTGGACGTTGCGGGGGGTGAATTCGGCCTTCGTCCCAATGGTCGCTACGGTGCCGGTGAAGACCCGGCCGGGGAAGGAATCCACCGTCACCTCTACCTTCTGCCCAATCCGCACCTCGCCGATGCGGTTCTCGGGGATGTAGAGGATCAGCGTGACCGGGTCCAGGCGGATGAGGGTGAGGATGGGGACGCCCGGCGCGGCCGTCTCCCCCACCTGCGCGCTGCGGGTGGCGACGGTGCCGGTGATGGGGGAGACGAGGACCAGTTGGCCTCCCTGGGCCTCCACCAGCGCCAGGGCGGCCTGCGCCTGGTGGAGTTGGGCCTGGGCCAGCGCCACCTCTTCGGGCGTGGGGCCGGCCTCCAGCGCGTCCAGCGCGGCCCGGGCGGCCTCCACCCCCGCCTCCGCCGCCCGCAGCCGGGCCTCGGCGGCGTGGACCTGGGCCTGAAGCATCAGTGGCCGCTGACGGGTCTCGGTCAGGACAGCCAGGTACCGCCGCGCGCCCTCCAGTTTCGCCTGCGCCGCTGCCAGCGCGGCCCGCGCGGCGCGGGCACGGAAGTCGTCGGGGCCGTAGAGGTTCTCCGCCGCCCCCAGTTCCGCCTTCGCTCGCTCCACCTCCTGCTCCGCCAGCCGCACCTGGGTCCGCGCCTCGGCAATCTGCAGGTCCAGGTCCTGGGGGTTACCGAGTGCCCGGCGGGCGTCCTCCAGGGCCTTCCGGGCCCCGTCCCGCTCCGCCTCGACCTGGGCCAGTGCCGCCCGTGCGGCAGCGACCTCCGCCGGCCGCGCCCCGGCCCGCACTCGGGCCAGGTTGGCCTCCGCCGCCGCGACTGCCGCCTCCGCTTCGCCCCGCTTGCTCCGCCAGAGGGCGTCGTCCAGCCGCACCAGCACCTGCCCCGCCACTACCTCGTCCCCCTCGTCCACCCGAATCTCCGCAATCCGTCCCCCTACCTCCGGCGCGATGCGGACCTGGGTCCCCTCAATGAAGCCGGTGGCGGTCAGCGGCCCGTTCGCCTCACTCCGGGCGCAGGAAGTCAGCAGGAGGAAAAGTAGACAAGGATACAGGTAGACAAGGAGTTTGGTTTTCATTGGTCACTCTGCCATTCCGTCATTCTGTCATTGGTCATTCTGCCATTGGTCATTCTGTCATTCTGTCATTCGGTCATTTGGTCATTATGACCGCGTCGGCAGGCATACCGGGCTTGAGGGCCCGATCGGGGTTGGGGATGACCACCTTGACGGCGAAGACCATGTTGGCCCGCTCGTCGGCGGTCTGGATGTTACGGGGGGTGAATTCGGCCTCGGTGGCGATGGTGGCGACCCGCCCGAGGAAGACCCGGCCGGGAAAGGAGTCCACCGTCACCTCCACCGGTTGCCCCACCTGCACCTGGCCCAGCCGGTTTTCGGGGACGTAGACCGTCAGGGTGACCTGCTCCAGGTCCGCCAGGGTGATGATGGGGACGCCCGGCGCGGCCAGTTCCCCCGCGTGGCCGACCACCTCCACCACCTGTCCCCCCACGGGCGCGGTGAGGGTCAGTTTCGCCAGCACCGTCCGGGCGCTCTCCAGTTGGGCCTGGGCCTGAAGGACCCCGGCCTCCAGCGCGGCCATCTCTTCGGGCGTCGCCCCTGCTTCCAGCCCGTCCAGGTAAGCCTGTGCCTGGGCGACGGAAGCCTCGGCGGCCCGGTACTGGGCCTCGGCTGCGTCCACCTGCGCCCGCAGCGACTGGGGGTTCTTCTGAATTCGGGCCAGCAGGTCCAGCGCCTCCCGCGCCCCATCGTAGGCGGCACCGGCGGAGTTGACCCCGGCCCATGCCTGCCAGTAGGCGTAGATGACCCCGTGGACTTCCGGGGAGAGGGGCGGGCGGAACGGCTCCGGGATGCTCTCCCACTCCCGCATCGCGGCCTGGTACTGGTTGTAGGCCATTTCGGCCATATCTTTCAGGGCGACGGCCTGGTCCAGCGCCGCGCGGGCGACCTCTACCTGGGTTTCGGCCTGGACGACGCGGGCGTTCAGTTCCTGGGGGTTCGCCAGCATGGCGCGCGCGTCCTGCCAGGCCTGATACGCGCCGTCGCGGGCGGCCTCGGCCTGGGCCAGGAGTGCCCGGGCGCGACGGATTTCCTCCGGACGGGCGCCGGCCCGCGCGCGGGCCAGTTGGGCCTGCGCGACCTCCACCCCGGCCTGGGCCAGGGCGACCTGTGCCTGTGCGATCCGGTCGTCCAGGCGGACCAGGACCTGCCCGGCCTCTACCGTATCTCCCTCGGCGACCAGCACCTCGGCGATGCGTCCGCCGACTTCCGGGGCGACGGAGACCTCCTCGGCCTCAATGAAACCGGAGGCGGTGATTGCTCCCACTGTCGGTCGGGAAGCCCCGATGCGGGCCAGGGCCGGCTCCCGGAGGCGGGGGGAGAGGGCCACCACCGCTCCGGCGCTCAGAAGGACGGCCGCCAGAATCACGGGAATCAGCCACGGATGACGTTTCATATCCAACCCTCTGGGGCGCAAGATTTACAGCCTTCCTCACCCCACTCTCATCCTCACCCCACCCCCAGCGGCTGCGCCGCTACCCCCTCCCCTCTCCCGAACGAAGTTCGGGAGAGGGGAGGGGTTGGCCCGAAGGGCCAGGGGAGGGGTGAGGCTGAAGAGCGATTCTTGCGCTACGCGTTGCGCACGCGCGAGATGAACACGTCCTCCAGCGAGGGGACAATCCAATCCACCGAATGGACGGCGATCCCTTCGCGCTCCAATCGCTCCGGGATTTCCCGCCGGTGGGCCTCCACGTCCTGGGTCACCACGTGGATCAGGGAGCCGTAGAGGGCCACCTCGTCAAACTGCCCGGCCTGCCGCAGCAGCCGGACGGCCCGCTCCGGGTCGGCGCAGTCCACCTCTAGGACCTGCCCCTGCATCTGGGTCTTCTTGATCTCGTCGGGCGACCCCTGGGCGACGATGCGGCCCCCGTAGATGAAGGCCAGGGTGTGGCAATGCTCCGCCTCGTCCATGTAGTGGGTGGTGACGAAGATGGTCGTCCCGCCCGCCGCCAGTTCGTAGAGGAGGTCCCAGAAGGCGCGGCGGGAGATGGGGTCCACCCCCGCTGTCGGCTCGTCCAGAAAAAGCATTTCCGGTTCGTGCAAGATGGCCGCGCCCAGGGCCAGCCGCTGTTTCCACCCGCCGGAGAGATTGCGGGTCAGTTCCCGCTCCCGTCCCTCCAGGCCAGCCATGCGGATGACGAAGGCCTTGCGCTCCCGGAGCCGCTCCCCCCGGACGCCGTAGGTCCGGCCGTAGAATTCCAGATTCTCGGAGACGGTCAGGTCCTGGTAGAGGCTGAACCGCTGGGACATGTAGCCGATACGCCGGCGGATTGCCTCCGCCTGCCGGACGACGTCGTACCCCAGGACGGTAGCGGTGCCGGAGGTGGGTCGGAGAAGGCCCAGGAGCATGCGGATGGTCGTCGTCTTTCCGGCGCCGTTGGGCCCCAGGAAGCCGAAAATCTCCCCCCGCCGGATGCGGAAGGAGACGGAGTCCACGGCGGTGAAGTCGCCGAATTTTTTGGTGAGACCGCTGGCGATAACGGCGTATTCATCCATTACCGGAAAGGTAGCACCCTCGGTAAATTGTTGGGCCTTTCGGCGGGATGGTTCATCATTGGTGACACCTTTGCTGGCGGACGTTTTGCCCTCACCCCGCCCCCTGCTCCCCATAAGCGTTAACTTAATGCTGGCTTCGGCTCTCCGCTTCCCGCCGCCTCGGGCGCCGATGGGAAATCGGCCTCCCTGGGGGCAACCGCGAGGGTTGCCCCTACGCTTCGCGCCGGGCGTCAACCTGCGTTGACGCCCTTCTCAGGAGGTCGGCGAAGGCCGACCTTGTTGCGAACGAAGTGAAGGGACCCGGCCGAAGGCCCAA
>CALDFY010000187.1 GCA_937942115.1 uncultured Anaerolineae bacterium
TTCTTTGTGTCTCTGGGTGATATATCGGCGGTTTCCCGTCGGGCCGATGCAATCGGGAGGTGCGAAGAAATGGCCCGTGCTTCTCGCTTGGTTGCGACAGCGATCTTTCTGATTGTCGGGACGGGGATGGTCCTGGGGTCGGCGATGGCCGAGGGTTCTCCCCCGCCCGTCGCCCCGGCCCAGATGGACCACTTCGTCTATCTCCCTTTGGTCTCCAGGGCCCCCAACGCCTGCGAGTCGATCCCGGGGGTGAGTTACCTGGCCCTTTCCATTATGCCGGGTCAGGGCTACGATCCGAACAAGCCGCCACCACAGAGCAACCCGGACTACCGATTGCTTTTGCTGGGATACAATCCGGTGGATAAACAGAAGGGGCTGGTCAATTTTGGACCTTCTAACGATCCCAATACCCCGCCCCAGTTCACCACCATCTTGGAGGGCCAGCCGACACCGCCCATTCTGAATACCTACCAGGCCAACGGTTGGGACTGGGAGAACGGTCGGCCCGTCCCGACGCCGTGGACAGATCCCGAGGTCTCGGTGATCGGGCTCCAGACCTCTCCGAAGGCCATCGTGCGGGTGCCGGATAGCAGTTATGTTATTGGGACCGAATGTGGCGACGGCGGATGTGACGCGCTGGTCCTTTATGCCTCCCAGCAGGAAATCACCCTCCGCTATGCCCGCGAGGATGACGTTTATCCCGGGTACACTGTTCACATTACGGGCATCTGCGTGGAGCCGTCGTTGCTGGCCCTTTACCAGCAGAAAAATGCAGAGGGACGGGCATATCTCCCAGCGGTTCGGGGCGGGCAGCCCATTGGGCGGGCCTGGGGCAGCGAGATCGCGCTGGCCATCCGCGATAACGGTCCGTTCCTGGACCCCCGGGATTGCGACAGTTTCTGGAAGGGGTACTGCCCGTAGCCGTTGGAGGGCCTGATTGCAACCCTTCCCATACCTCCGACCCGGGGTGTTCCTGCATCTGTAGTCCGTCATCTGTGGTCTGTGTTCTGTGGTCTGTCATCTGTGGTCTGTCGTCTATGGTCTGTCGTCCGTCGTCATAGTTGCAACCATGCCCAACCGCCTCTCCGTCGTAGACGTAGACCGCTGTGTCGGCTGCCAGTCCTGCATGTTTGCCTGTGCGCGACGGCTGGGGGAGGGCGGCCTGGCCGGCGCCTGCATCGGCGTCCGCTCCGCCGGGGGCATCCGGCGCGGCTTCATCGTCGTGGTCTGCCGGGCGTGCCCCGACCCGCCCTGCGCGCGGGTCTGCCCCACGGACGCGCTGCTCCCCCGGTCCCCAGGCGGAGTCCGCCTGCGGGCCGAACTCTGCATCGGCTGCGGCAACTGTGTCCAGGCCTGCCCCTTCGGCGCCGTCTTCTGGGACTCGGGCCAGAACAAGCCCCAGATTTGTGTCTACTGCGGCTACTGCGCCCGCTATTGCCCTTACGACGTCCTGGCACTGGAAGACCTCACCTCACCCCCGGCCCTTCGGGCCACCCCTTCCCTTCTCCTGACCGAAGGAGATTGCTTAAAAAGTTAAGGCAAGGCAATAAACCACCAAGGCACAAAGGCACAAAGTGTCTAAAGGGTGAAAAAGCGAGAAATTTTTCCGTTTCTTGGTGTCTTTGTGCCTTCGTGGTGACTTTTTAAGCGCCCTCCAAAGGTCGGGAGAGGGGAGGGGGGTGAGGAAGGAGGCATCATGCTTCCCGATGACCCTCTCCGCCGGATTCTCTACATAGACCTCACCCGCCGCCGCTTCTGGGCCGCCGACCGGCCCGACCTCTTTGAGGACGGCCTGGGCGGCGCAGGTGTTGCCGTTCGCCTGCTGGAGGAGGAGTGCCCGCCCGGCGCCGACCCCCTGGGGCCGGAGAACCCCATCATCCTGGCCGTCGGGCCGCTGGTGGGACTGTTCCCCATGGCCTCCAAGACGGTGGCCATGTTCAAGTCCCCTCACACCGGCAACCTGGGCGAGAGCCACGCCGGGGGCCGCTCCGCCGTGGCCATCCGGATGGCAGGGTACGGCGCGGTCGTCCTGCGGGGCGCCAGCCCCACCCCCGTCTACGTCGTCGTGGACGGCGATGCCGTCTATTTCCGGGACGCGTCGGCGCTCTGGGGACTGCGCTCCACCGACACCGTCGGGCGGGTCATCCGGGAGCGGGAGCGCGGGGCGGGAATCCGCACCATCATGCGCATCGGACGGGCCGGGGAGCGGGGCGTCACCTACGCCTGCGTCGTTACCGAGACCTACCGCCATTTCGGTCGGCTGGGACTGGGCGCCGTCTTCGGGAGCAAAGGACTGAAGGCCCTGGTGGTCTCCGGACGGCGCGCGCTCCCCGTGGCCGACCGGAGGGCCTACCGGGAAGTCTACGACGCCATCTTCCGGGCGGCGACCGAATCCCCCCTGATGCAGAAGTACCACGAACTGGGCACTGCGATGAACGTCCTCCCGCTGGACGCCATTGGCGCGCTCCCCACCCGCAACCTCCGGTCGGGACGGTTTGAGGGGGCGGAGGCCATCTCCGGGGAGAACCTGGCCCGCAACTACCTGGGCCGCCGGGTCGCCTGTGCCCATTGTCCCGTCGCCTGCATCCACCTGGCCGCGCTCCGGCTCCCCTATCCCAACGACCCGTACTTCTACAAAACGACCATGGTCAGTTACGACCACGAACCCATCTACGCCGTTGGCTCCATGCTGGGGATTGCCGACGTTTCCGGCATGCTGCAGGTCATAGACGAGGCGGAGACGGTGGGGCTGGACGTGATGAGTACCGGCGTGACGCTGGCCTGGGCGACAGAGGCGCTGGAGCGGGGGCTCATCTCTCTGAAGGAGACGGACGGCCTGGCCCTGGCCTGGGGGGATTGGGGGACGTACATTCGGGCCATCGGGCGCATCGTGGACCCGCCCAACGACTTTTACCGGGCCCTGGGGCGGGGGGTGGAGTACGCCGCGTCCGTCTACGGCGGCGCCGACTTTGCGCTGGCCTTCGGCGGCAACGAGATGCCCGGCTACCATACCGGCCCGGGGTGTCACCTGACCTACCTGACCGGCGCGCGGCACAGTCACCTGGATAGCGCCGGGTACAGCCTGGACCAGCGCGCGGCGGCGAAGGGGGAGACGCTGACGCCGGAGGGGGTGGCGGATGCCCTGCTGGAGGAGGAGCGGTGGCGGCAGGTACTGGCGAGTTTGGTCGTCTGCTTCTTCGCGCGCGGGGTCTACGCGCCGGAGGGGGTGGAGCGGGCCCTGGCGGTAGCGGGAATGTCATGCTCCGCCGACGGCCTGGCCCGCATCGGCGCGGAGACGCTGGCCCGCAAGCACGCCTTCAAAGCCCGCGAGGGATTTGACCCGGCCCGCCTGCGCATCCCCGGCCGTATCCTGGAAACCCCTTCGCCGCTGGGAACGCTGGACGAGGGCTTCCTGCGGCGGGCGATCGCGCGGTTTTGGGGGTCAGGGCGCGAATGACAGAGCGTCTTCCAGCCTCGTGAAATTCGTGACTTAAAAAAGAGCGCCCGAGTTGTAGCGCAGTACGATCTTACCCATTAAGTTTTCACAGATTTCCGAAGGAGTGCCGAATGTCCAAGAAGAAAAAGAAACGAGTCCGTCAGCGCGCGCCCGTGATGCCTGGGGGACAAGAAGTCCTTCAGAGACTTTTCGAGCGGGTAAGACAGGACATTTTTCCAGGTGAGAAAGTACAAGTTGTCGACTTGCCGGTAAAAATGTCCGCATTGCTCATGGAACTGATTCAGCCCTACTATCACATGGCGGATTCTCTTCGTTCTCACCGTTGTATCCGTCCCGCTTGTGCCACCTGAGGAACTCCAGATTGAACCGACCAACCGGTAGCGATTTGGGCTCTTGGTGAGTTTGGGGAGACTTTGCCCGTTCCTGAACGGTGCTGTGCATTCCCGGCGAACCCCAATGCGAGCAAATCCAGGGATGAGGAGGTACTATGCTTCGGCCTACCGGCCATCTGACGACAGAGAACTTTGTCCAACCCGTCGCGCCGGCCCGCCGGCGGGCCCAGACGGCCCGCGCCTATCTGGCCCTGACCAAGCCCCTGCAGACCCTGCTCCTGCTGATCACCGGCGTCTGCGCCTACGCGCTGAGCCGGCCCGGCACGGTCGCCTGGGGCGAACTGGCCGCCGCCGCGCTGGCCCTGACCGGCGCCGTTGCCGGCTGCACCGTACTGAATATGATCCTGGACCGGGATATTGACGCCCGCATGGGCCGGACGGTCCGCCGTCCACTGCCCGCCGGTCGCGTCAGCGTGCGCGCGGCGCTGATGTTCGGCCTGGCCCTTTCCGTCCCCGGGCTGGCGCTGGCCTGGGTCCTCTCCCCTCTCTTCGGCCTCATCGTCTCCCTGGGCTTTGGGATAGACCTGGGGGTTTACACCCTCTGGCTCAAGCGTCGGACGCCCCTCTCCATTCTCTGGGGCGGCATCTCCGGCGGCATGCCTGCGCTGGCCGGACGGGCGCTGGCGCTGGGGCGGGTGGACCTGGTAGGTATCCTCCTGGCCGCCGGTGTCCTCCTCTGGATTCCGGCCCACATTCTCACCCTGGCGACCCACTACGCCCGGGAGTACCACCTGGCGGGCGTCCCCGTCTGGCCCAACGTCTACGGGCCCACGGCGACCCGGCGGGTCATCGCCATCGCGACCCTGCTGGACGTGGCGGTCCTGGGGACGGCCGGGTGGCTCCTGGGCATCCATCCCGTGACCCTGGGCGTCCTGGCGGCCCTGGGTGCCGGCCTGGCCGGACTCAGCGTTGCCGTCCTGGTCCGGCCGACCGGGCGGCTGAACTGGGTGCTCTTCAAATTCGCCAGCCTCTACATGCTGGGTGCTTTTGTTTGTCTGACCATCGGCACCGTGCTGTAAGAGTATCTACCACCAAGACACCAAGACACGAAGAATTCGTAACTACCTACGCCAGGGGCTAAAAGCCCAATCCTGCGAACATTTGCCCC
>CALDFY010000188.1 GCA_937942115.1 uncultured Anaerolineae bacterium
GATGCGGGAGCAGGGGTACGGGCGGATTGTGTTCACCACCTCGGCAGCGGGGCTATTCGGGAACTTCGGGCAGACGAACTACAGTGCGGCGAAGATGGGGCTGGTGGGGCTGATGAACACGCTGAAGTTGGAGGGGGAGAAGTACGGGATCAAGGTGAACACGGTGGCGCCGCTGGCGACGACGCGGCTGACGGAGGACGTCTTTCCGCCGGAGGTGCAGGAACAACTGAAGCCGGAGTTTGTCGTCCCCCTGGTCCTCTATCTCTGCTCCGACAAGTGCACCGACAGCGGGCTGATCCTGAACGCCGGGGGCGGGGTCTACGGCCGCGCGGCGATTCTCTCCACGCCGGGGGTCCGCCTGGGGGACGGCATCCCGACGGCGGAGGACATCCGCAAGAACTGGGCGCGGATAGACTCCCTGGAGGGGGCGAAGCCGTATCCGAACGCGAATGCGCAGATTATGGAAATGTTAAGTGAAACGTGAAACGTGAAACACGCTTCACGTTTCACGCTTCACGGAAGGAGGCCACATGCCCACCGGAATCCGCGATAAAGTCGCCATTATCGGCATGGGATGCACCCGATTCGGGGAGCGCTGGGACGTGGGGGCCGAAGACCTGATGGTGGAGGCCTTTGAGGAGGCACTGGCCGACGCCGGGATTGACCGCAAGGAAATCCAGGCCGCCTGGCTGGGCACCTGCTTTGAGGAGATCAGCGTCGGCAAGAGCGCGCTCCCCCTATCCATCACCCTGCGGCTCCCGCGCATCCCGGTCACCCGGGTGGAGAACTTCTGCGCCACCGGGACGGAGGCGTTCCGGGGCGCGGTCTACGCGGTGGCGTCGGGCGCGTGCGATATCGCGCTGGCGCTGGGGGTGGAGAAACTGAAGGACGTGGGCTACGGGGGACTGCCCAATCTGGGCGCCACGGCGGGGAGCCTCAACTGGCAGTGGATGCCCAACATCACTGCGCCGGGGGCCTTCGCCCAGTTAGCCACCGCCTATGCCGCCAAATACGGCATCCCCATGGAGGACCTAAAGCGCGCCATGGCCCACGTCTCCGTCAAGAGCCACGCCAACGGCGCGCTCAACCCGAAGGCCCACCTGCGCCGTCCCGTCACCGAGGACGAGGTGCTGAACGCGCCCATTGTCGCCTACCCGCTGGGCCTCTTTGATTGCTGCGGCGTCAGCGACGGCGCGGCCTGCGCGATCGTGACCACGCCGGATATCGCGCGCGGGCTGGGCAAGAAGGACATTGTCACCGTCAAGGCGCTGCAGGTGGCCCTCTCCAGTGGGGAGGAGATGGGGTACAACGAGTGGGACGGGACGTACTTTATGACCACCGCCAAATGCAGCAAGGCGGCGTACCAGGAGGCCGGCATCACCGACCCCCGGCGGGAAATCAGCATGATGGAGGTCCACGACTGCTTCTCCATCACCGAACTGGTGACGATGGAGGACCTCCACATCTCGGAGCGGGGGAAAGCCTGGAAGGATGTCCTGGACGGCTTCTTTGACCTGCGCGGCGGGGGGATTCCCTGCCAGCCGGATGGTGGCCTGAAGTGCTTCGGGCACCCCATCGGCGCCTCGGGCCTGCGGATGCTCTATGAGATGTACCTGCAACTGCTGGGGCGGGCCGGGGAGCGCCAGATTCCGAACCCCCGCTACGGCCTCACCCACAACCTGGGCGGCATGCCGCACATGAACATCAGCGCCATCACCATCGTGGGGCTGCTGTAGCGCAAAGTTTATCTTGCGCTCTTGCACTACGCGGCGGGCGACTTCGCCGCCCGCCGCCATCTCCCATTATCTCCCGATATGGAGACCGAACTCTTCACCCATCCCGAACTGCACTGCGAAGTCACCGCCATCGGCGGGCACTACGTCTGGGTGAAAGAGGGCCGGTTCCCCGTTGAGGGACGGGAAGTCCTCTACCTGGTGGGCTGCGCCGTCCTGGATACTACCTGTTGTGGGGTGGGGGGCTTCGCCTGGGCGCTGGTGCCCGGATTCGTGGTGGAGTGGAAGAGCGGACTCTCCCCGGAGGGCCGGCCCGTCTCCCGGGTGGAGCGAATCCGGGATGAGGCTACCCAGGCCGAAATCCGCCGCTACCTCCGGGACTCCGAGCGCGTCCACCAGGTCAATTTCCTATAACTCACGCTTCACGTTTCACGCTTCACGCTTCACGTTTCACGTTTCACGCTTCACGTTTCGCTATGCTCTCCACCCGCATCACCCAACTCTTCGGCATAGAATACCCCATTGTCGGCGGCTGTATGATGCACATCTCCGGTCCGGAGTTTGTCGCCGCCATCTCCAACGCGGGCGCGCTGGGCGTCCTGGCCTCGGCGATGTTCCCGGATCGGGAGTCCTTCCGGCAGGCCATCCGTCGCACCCGCGCGCTGACCGACCGGCCCTTCGCAGTGAACCTCAGCCTGCATCCGGCCATCCGTCCCATAGACAACGCCGTCTACGTGGACGTGATTCTGGAGGAAGGGGTACGGATTGTGGAGACCAGTGGGCATCGTCCGCCGGAGGACCTCTTCACCCGGCTGAAGGCGGGCGGTGTGACCGTGATGCACAAATGCGTCAGCGTGCGGCATGCCCTCACCGCTCAGCGCCTGGGGGCGGATGCGGTGACCGTTTTCGGCACCGAGGGGGGCGGACACATCGGCGAACTGGGGCTGACGACGATGGTGCTGGTGCCGCTGGCGGCGGGGGCACTGGAGGTGCCGGTCCTGGCAGCGGGCGGCATCGCCGACGGGCGCGGGCTGGCCGCCGCGCTGGCCCTGGGGGCGGAGGGTGTGGTCATCGGCACCCGTCTCCTGCTGACGGAGGAGTGCCCCATCCACCCCAATCTGAAGCAGGCGCTGGCCCAGGCCGCCGAGACCGACACCCGTCCGATCCTGGGCTCGCTGCGCAACCAGATGCGGGTCTGGGATAACGCCGCCGCCCGCCAGGTGGCCGAACTGGAGGCCCGGAGCGCGTCCCTGGCGGAGATTCTGGCCGTCGTCGGCGGCCCCATGACGCGCCGGATGTACGAGACCGGGGAGATAGACGTGGGGGTGACCGCCTGCAGTCAGGCCGTCGGCCTGATGCGGGAAATCCGCCCGGTGGCGGAGGTGATTCGGGGGATGGCGGAGGAAGCGCAGGCGGTCATCCGGCGGCTGCTGGAGACCGGCTGACGGACGTGCCAGGCACTTTCCGAAGTGCCTGGCACGTC
>CALDFY010000189.1 GCA_937942115.1 uncultured Anaerolineae bacterium
CTGGTGGGGATGGCCCTCTCCTGCCCTCCGACCGATGCCTCTCCCCCTCCTCCCGCCGCAGACATCGCCGGGGGAGGAGAGGCTATTTTCCCCGACCCCCGCTGGCTGGGCCTGATCCGCGCCCGGGACGCCTCCGGAATCCGCCTCCAGGCCGCCACCCCCTCCCTCCACGTCCACCTCACCGACCGGACCGTCGCCGGGCGGGTGCTCTCGCCGGCCCCCGTCTCCGTCCGGGTCAGCCGGGGGGAGACGACCCTCCGCGAGATGACCGTCCAGCCCGTCCCCGACGGCGACGGCTACCTGTACATCGCCGCGCTGGCCCCCGACGGATACGGGTACTGCGGGGAGCCGCTCCTCCCCGGCGACGTCATCTGGGCCGTTCAGGGCGCCACCGTCCTCAGCCTCACCGTCCCGCCGTTCTCCGCGCGGGCCGACCCCGATACCGACATTCTCTCCGGCACCGCCCCGCCCTCCGATACCGTTGCCCTCTACCTCTACCCCCGCGCCGCCCCTGACGCGGTGCTCACCCAGACCGCCGTCGCCGCTCCGGAGGGGGTGTATCAGACGCACTGGGCCGACCTGCGCCCCGGCGACACCGGCTTTGCCGCCTGGAACGCGGCCCCGAACCGGGCCGCCTACCTGCGCTTCGTCGCCCCCCTCCTCCAGGTCCAGGTGCACGGCGCGGAGGTCCTGGGGATGGCGCCCCCATGCTCCAACGTCGCCCTGGACGTCACCGACACGGCGGGGAATCCGCTCGCCCGAGAGTGGGCCTGGGCCGGCCGGGACGGCCGCTTTAACACCTGGCTCTGGCGGGTGGAGAAGGAAGAGGGCCTCCTCCAGGTGTTCCCCGGCTGGCGCATCCAGGGCCGCGCCGCCGGCCAGACCTTCTCCACCACCGTCCTCCCGGTGACCGCCCAGGCCGACCGCACAGGCGGGCAGGTCTGGGGAGAGGCCCCGCCGGGCGCACCGGTGCGGGTGGAGGCCTTCCATGGGCCGGTGAAATCGTACTATGAATCTATCAGGGAGGCGGCGCTTTACGCCTCTGTCCAGGTTACGGCGACGGCTCAGGGCCGCTACACCGCGACGCTCCCCCTCACCCCCGCCGACTTCGGCGCCGCCTTCGTCCAGGGACCCGACGGCCACGAGACCTTCGCCCGCTTCGCCGTCCCCTACCTCCAGGTCATCCTGGGCCGGGAGCGATTCTGGCACGCCTATCGCCTCCAGGGGCAGGTGGACGGGATGAACGTCCCCCTCACCCTCACCCTTCAGGGGCCGACGGGCGTGCTGAAGGACATCCGCGTCCTCCGTTCAAAGGGTAACGGGTTCTTTGGGGACCTGACCGGGGATACCGACCCGGTCCTGGAGACCGGGGACGTCCTCACGGTGGAGACGGCGCGGGGGGTCCAGGCCGCGCTGACCCTGCCCACCCTGACCGCGCAGGTGGATACCCTCTCCGAGACGGTCTCCGGGCAGGCGCCGCCGGGGGCCCAGGTGACGGTCTACGTCTGGGGCGCTGGGGAGGGGTCTCCCTCTTCGCTCGGCCTGCCGGGTGAGGGGAATCTCGGGCCGGCAGGAGGCGGCGGCCCCCCTGAGCCGCCCCCTCCGCCTCCGGTCTGGGTCACCCGGATTGTGACCGCCGGGGCCGATGGGACCTACGTTGCCGATTTCCGGGGACTGGTGAACCTCAACCCCCGCAGCGCAGGCGAGGTCTCCCTGACCACTCCGGAGGGGCACACCGTCCTGCGGCCCTTCCGGGCCCACGACTGCGGCCCCGTCCTCACCGACGTCTTCGTCGGCGGCAACTACCTGAGCGGCCTCTCCGGCTACGGCTGTCCCTCCGCCACGATCCGGCTGATCGGCCCCGCCGGGGACCTGAAGGCCCAGGCCACCGCTGACTTTTCGTGGTGGGATCAGTTCTATTTCTACTTCTACCTGCATGTCGCCTGCCCCTGGCCCGGCGACTGTTACGATAAATCGTCTCAACCGATCCTCATTCTTCCCGGCGACCGGATTGTGATAGAGAGCGGCGGGGCCGTCTACACCACGACGGTGCCCACCCTGACGCTGGAGGTGGACCGGGAGACGCCCGCCCTCTTCGGCCAGGCGCCGGCCGGGGAGATGTTGCGGGGGGAGATTCGCGGCGAGTTCTACGAATTTCTCCACATTTTCACCACGACCGTCTCCCCTCAAGGCCGCTACACCGTCCCGCTGACCGGCATCTACACCCCGACGGCGGGAAACCGCATCTTCGTCCGCTGGCAATCAGGGGAGACCCGGTTCTCCGTCCACGACGTCCTCCCCCGCCTGGAGGCCGGGCTGTTCGGCGTTTACCTTTATGGCGTATTGCACCCGCTGGCCCCCTACACCGTCACCCCCAGTTTCGTCACGGGCTACGCCGGCCCGGATGGGTATTTCTACGCCGGAGCCTCCTTGCTCCCCGGCGATGCGGTGACCGTCACCATGCCCCGGGAGGTGCTGACGTTGCCGCTGCCGCTTCTCACGGCGCGGGTGGACCGGGCAACGGCGACCGTCTCCGGGCAGGCGCCGCCAGGGGCGCCTCTGGAGGTCTCCCTCTCCGCCTACCCCCTCTACCTCTCCCGGCGGGTGACGGCGACGGCGGCCGGGACGTACACCGTCTCCTTCCCCGAAATGGCGCCCCTCGGCAGCGCAAATGGGATAGTCCGGTATACAAATCCTCAGGGCCATATCGTCTTCCTGGCATTCAATGTTCGGGCCTGGGTGGTCACGCTGGGGGAGCGGTGCGTGACCGGCTGGGCGGATGTGCCCGGTGTTCCCTTTACTGCCACCCTCCGGACGGCCGACGGCTTCACGGAGAACCTGACGGGGACGGCCTCCACCTACAACGCCTCCTTCCAGGTCTGCTTCTCCCGTCCGGTCGGCATCGGCGACCGGCTGGGGCTGAATCAGCTCGGTGTGGAGACGGAGTTTGTCGTCCCCCGCCTGACCGCCGACCACGACTGGGCGGCCCAGGTACTGGAGGGGGAGGCGCCGCCCGGCGCCCTGGTGGAGGTGGTCTTCCCCCGGGGATGGACTTCGGTCTCCCGCCGGACGATGGCGGACGGGTCGGGCCGCTACCGGCTGGATACGCGCGACCTGGGCCTGCGGGTGGGCGACACGGGGTTCGTCGCGGTGACGGATGCCCAGGGGAACGGGGTCCGGCTACCCTTCCGGGTGCATGGGCTTCGGGTGTACCTGCCGGTGGTGGCCCGGTGACGAGGGCGCGGGGTAGGGGCGGCGGCCCGAAGGGCCGCCGCCCCGGGAGGGGAAGGGTTTTGGCGCGGCGGCGAAGCCGCAAAAAGCCAAACTTGAGGGGAAGGGGTGGCGGCGCAGCCGCCGGGGGAGGGGTGAGGCCACCGGGGCAACCTTGCGGTTGCCCTGTATAGGGCAGGGGCAAGCCCTGCCCCTACAGCGGTTGCCCCCAGGGAGGCCGATTTCCCATCGGCGCAAAGGACGCTGACTGAAAGTGACTGAACGTCAGCCTCCCTGGGCCTGCGGCCGGAGGACGACCTGCATCGTCCTTTTCAAGCGGCCACAGGCCCAGCGGGGAGAGGATAGGCAAAAAGGCCAGCGTTGAGGGGAGAGGCCGGGGAGGGATGAGGGCAAGCGATGAGGCCGAACATCCGGAAAGTATCAGACCCCCAGGAGTGGGACGACGCGTTGCTGGGCCTGCCCAACCCCCACGTCCTGCAGACGTGGGAGTGGGGAGCGTTCAAAGAACGGCAGGGCTGGCGGGCCGTCCACTATCTCTGGGAGACCGGGGAGGGCCCGCGCGCGGCCGCGCTGGCCCTCTTCCGTCGCCCCGCCCGCCTCCCCTGGGGAGTGATGTACGTCCCCAAAGGGCCCACGCTCCCCTGGAATGACGCCGTCCTCCTCCAGCGCGTCCTGGCAGACCTGGAGACGGCCGCCCGGCGGGCCGGCGCCGTCTTCCTGAAAATAGACCCCGATGTAGAGGAGGAGACGCCGGAAGGGGAAAGTCTGACCGCCGTCCTGCGGGCACGGGGCTGGCGACCGTCGGCCGAACAGGTCCAGTTCCGCAACACCCTGCTTCTGGACCTGACCCTTTCGCCGGATGACCTCCTGGCCCGGATGAAGCCCAAATGGCGCTACAACATCCGGCTGGCCCAGCGCAAAGGGGTGACCGTCCGTCCGGGGACGGTGGATGACCTGCCCCTTCTCTACCGGATGTACCAGGAGACCAGCCTGCGGGACCGATTCGTCATCCGGCCCGAGGAATATTATCGGGATGCCTGGGGGTCGTTTATGGAGGCGGGACTGGCGCAGCCGCTGGTTGCCGAGGTGGAGGGCGAGCCGGTGGCGATGGTGATCCTCTTCCAATTCGGACGGCGGGCCTGGTATATGTATGGCGCGTCCCGGTCGGTGTATCGGGAGTATATGCCCAACCACCTGCTCCAGTGGGAGGCCATCCGCTGGGCCCAGGCCCAGGGATGTACCGTCTACGACCTCTGGGGGGCGCCGGAGCGGGCGGATGAATCCGACCCGATGTGGGGGGTCTACCGGTTCAAGGCGGGTTTCGGCGCCCGCCCGGTCCGCTATATCGGGGCCTGGGATTTCCCGGTTCGCCGGGCCTTCTATGACCTTTACACCGTCCTCACTCCCCGCCTGCTGGCACTGATGCGCTGGCGGTACTGGGCAGGGATTCAAGAAGGAGGGAGAAAATGGAAATATTGATGCTCCTCTTCATCTTCTTTATCGGCCTGATAGGGCTGGTCATCTTCTTCTCCATGATCCGCATCGTCCGGGAGTACGAGCGGCTGGTGGTCTTCCGCCTGGGGCGATGCATCGGCACCAAAGGGCCGGGCGTGGTCTTCCTGATCCCGCTCATTGACCGGGCCGTGGTGGTGGACCTGCGGGAGCAGTTCATGGAAATCCCCCACCAGACCAGCATCACCAAAGACAACGCGCCCATTGGGGTGGACTTCCTTATCTACTGGAAGGTCGTGGACCCGGAGGCCAGCGTCATCCAGGTAGGGGACTTCCGGCGGGCATCCATCGGCATCGCCACCACCACGCTGCGCGCCGTCATCGGCGACATTATGCTGGATGACGTCCTGGCCCAGCGGGAGCACATCAACCAGGTCCTGCGGGTCAAACTGGATGAGGTGACGGAGCGGTGGGGCGTCAAGGTGACCAGCGTGGAGATTCGGGAGATTGAGCCGCCGAGGGAGATTCAGGCGGCGATGAACCGGCAGATGTCGGCGGAGCGGAACCGCCGGGCCATGGTCACCGAGGCGGACGGTCAGCGGGAGGCGGCCATCAAGGTGGCGGAAGGGGAGAAGCAGGCGGCCATCCTGCGCGCCGAGGGCGAAAAGCAGGCATCCATCCTGCGGGCGGAGGGGGAACGGGCCGCGCAGGCCCTGCGCGCCGAAGGGTACGCGATGGCCCTCCGCTATATCTTTGAGGTCGCCCAGAAGATAGACCCCAACACGATGACGCTGCAGTACCTGGATACGCTGCGGCGGCTGGGGGAGAGCCCGGCGACCAAGTTCGTCTTCCCGCTGGAGTTCACCAGCCTGCTGGGGAGTCTGCGGAGGGAGCCGCCGGCGGAGTAGAAGGGCGGGGCGGCGTTGATGGCGGCTTTGCCGCATCAACGCCGCCCTCCGTTCACCGCTGGCCGGAGAGTTCGGCCCCCACGGTGATGCGGCTGGCAGTCCAGACGTCGCTGGACAGCACACCGTGCACGCTCACCGCATCCCCCACCTTCAGGTCGGCCAGAGTAATCGGCACCGCCTCCGGCTCCGCCCTCCGGAGCAACCGGGTGCCGGCGGTGACCTGGACGGTCACCGTTTTGCCGATGAAGGGCTTGACCACTCGGTTGCCACGAACCACCTCCACGGCCACCGTTGCCGCACCGGTATCCACCGCCGTAATCCAGCCGACCAGGTTGAAGGGCATCCGTTTGGGTGGCCTGTTTCCGGCCGCCAGTGCGGGCACAGCGACCCCCGCCGCCAGCACAACCACCACCAGAAGAATCACCCAGCGTTTCATCCAGAACCTCCTTTTGCGAAAGATGAGTCTGAAAAATCTAGAAGGGGAATAAAGTTGCTTGTAGTCAGCCACGAAGCAAAGCGGAGTGGCGTTCAGTGGGCCAAAACGGCACTCCACTTCGTTCCGTGCCTTACTACGAGCGGGCACTCCACTTCGTTCCGTGCCTTACTACGAGCGGGCACTCCACTCCGTTCCGTGCCTTACTATGAGCGGGCACTCCACTCCGTTCCGTGCCTCACTACGAGCAACTTTTCAGACCAGCTCCCAGAATTCTCCAGTTCTGTGGCCTCTATCACTTTAGACGGAGAACCCCTTCCGGAGATACGGCCAGAAGCATCACAGCCCAATGGTGCTAACATTTGGGATTTAGAAGGACGTAGCGCAGGCCGCCAGGCCTGGGGGTGCAGGCAATTTCCTGCACGAAGGCCGCAGGCTGTTTGCAGTTTAACAAATTATTTGGGCAATCGCCTGAGGTGGAATTTGCCCCCTCATCCCCCCTTGCCCCCCTTCTCCCCCAGAAGCGGGGGAGAAGGGGGGAAGAAGAGAGGTTTTGAGGGCGGCGGC
>CALDFY010000190.1 GCA_937942115.1 uncultured Anaerolineae bacterium
ACGCCGAAATCGGGGCGGAGTGGGCGGCCCGGGCGGGGTGTTCTCCCCTCACCGTCGCCCTGATCCGCCGCCACCACGAATCCCTGATTTCGCGGGAGAGCGAGGAAGACCGTCTCCTGGCCCTCCTCCAGGAGGCCGACGAGCGGGCATAAACGAACCATCCCGGCGCTTCCCACCCGGGTACCGCCGGGATAACCGCACAGGTGGAAACTTTGTGCTCTCTGTGTCTTTGTGTGAGCCCATCGCGAGGAGGTTCCCCATGCACCGAGATGTCCTTTCCGACCTGAAGTCTCTCTTCCGCTTCCCCTTCCAGGGGCCCGACTGGGCCAATCGGTTCATCGTCGGCTGCGCGCTGTACTTCGCCGGATGGGTGGTCCCGATTGTGCCGGTCCTCTTCATCTACGGCTACGCTGTAGAGGTGATGCGCCGGGTCATTCGGGGGGAGGAGCCGGGTCTGCCCCCCTGGCAGAACTGGGGCCGGCTCTTTGGGGACGGCCTGCGCGCCGCCGTGGTCGGCTTTGTGTACCTCCTGCCCGGCACGGCTATCTGGCTGGGGGGCTTGGGGCTGTATCTGTTCGGCTCCTTCGCGACGATACCACTGGCGGAACGTCAGCCACCCACTGAGTTCTTCCTGGTCTTTTTCGTACTGATAGGCATTTATATCCTCTCGCTGTTTGTAGGCTCCCTCCTGGTCCTGCTGGGCGCCGTCCCCCTTCCGGCCGCGACGGCCCATTTTGTCGCCGAGGACCGGCTGGGGGCCGCGTTCCAGGTCCGCCGCTGGTGGGCCGTCCTGAAAGAGCGGCGGTGGGAGTACGCGATGGCCTGGCTGTTGCTCTTCGGCCTCATCGGTATCGTATACCTTGTCCTGATGCTTCTGTATTACAGCATCTGTCTCTGCTGGTTGACGCCGCTCCTCTCGGCACCGGTGGCCTTCTACACCACGCTGGTCGCCGCCGCCCTCTTCGGTCAGGTATGGAGGGATTCCGGAATACGGAGCACGGAGTAGAAGTGATGGAGACACGCATCACCATTATCGGCCTGGGTTGTGTGGGGAGTTCTATCGGGCTGGCGCTGCGGAAACAGGAGCCGTCGCTGGAGGTGATGGGGCACGACATAGACCCGGCGGTGGCCCGCAGGGCGGCCCAGATGGGGGCGGTCAGCAAGACCCACTGGAATCTCCCGGCCGCGTGCGAGCGGGCCGCAATGGTCATCCTGGCCCTCCCGCTCCCGGCGGTCCGGGAGACGCTGGAAGTGCTGGGGCCGCACCTGGAGGAGGGGTGCGTTGTGACCGATACGGCGACCCTCAAGGTGCCGGTGCTGGAATGGGCGCGGAAATCGCTCCCTGCGCGCGTCCGCTTTGTGACCGGGCTACCCATCCCCGGCCCCAAAGTCCCGCTGACGGGACCGCTGACGGGCACCGACGCCGCGCGGGCGGACCTTTTTGAGGACGGCTTCTATTGCGTCACGCCGGCCGCTGATACGGCTCCCGAGGCGGTATCGGCGCTCCTGAGCCTGATCCAGGCCATCGGCGCCCGCCCGCTCTTTATGGACCCGGTGGAGTGCGACGGGCTGCAGGCCGGAGCAGTGGACCTGCCGACCTTTGTGGCCGTCGCGCTGCTGCGCACGCTGGTGGGGACCCCCGGCTGGGCCGATATGCGCAAACTCGTGGGCTATGACTTCGCCTCGCTGACGGGGCCGGTAGTGGCGGACGCCGCCGCCTGGCGGATGGAGGCGCTCCTGAACCGGGAGAACCTCCTCCGGCGGCTGGATATGTTTATGGAGGAGGTCGGGCGCATCCGGCAGTGGCTGCTGGAAAGCGACGAACAGGCCCTGGAGAGTGCCTATGCCCAGGCGGCCTCGGGCCGGGCCCGCTGGCTGCAGGAGCGGGCCCGGGGGATGCATGAGGAGGCGGGAGAACCGGTCCAGGTCCCCGGCATGGGAGAGCAGATGGCCCAGATGTTCTTCGGCGGCCTCTTCCGCCGCCGTCCACCCCGGAAGGAGTAGCGCGGCCTGGTGAGATGGACCGTCCCCTGCGCATCCTGATGATTGCGCCGACCTCATTCTTCCTGGATTACGGCTGTCATGTTCGCATTCTGGAGGAGGCGCGGGTCCTGCAACGGTTGGGGCATCGGGTGACCATCGCCACCTACTACCTGGGGCGGGACATCCCCGGGCTGGACATTGTCCGCTGTCGGCCCACTCCCTGGCGGGCCGACTACGAGGTCGGCTCCAGCCTGCACAAACTGGCCTTTGACGTCTTCCTGGCCTGGCGGGTGCTGGGCCTGCTCCTGCGCCGCCGCTTTGACCTCATCCACGGCCATCTCTACGAGGGCGCGCTGATCGGTCGGGTGCTGGGCTGGCCCTGGGGCCTGCCCGTTGTCTTTGACCGGCAGGGAAGCCTGACCGGGGAGATGGTGGACCACCGGTTTCTGAATCCCCACGGGCCCTGGTACCGCTGGGTGCGCCTGCTGGAGGAGCGCATCAACGAGATGGCGGACGTGATCGTCACCAGCACCCAGCAGGGAGCGGTCCAACTGAACCATCTGGGGGATTCCGTCCGCATCCGCCCGCTCCCCGATTGCGTCAATGCCGACTTCTTCCGGCCCGGGGTGCTCTCACCGGAGGAGGTCTCGGCCCGCCGGGCCGCGCTGGGCATCCCGCCTCAGGCCACCGTCGTCGTCTATCTGGGACTTCTGGCGGACTGGCAGGGGATTCCCCAACTGCTGCAGGCCGCCCGTCGGCTCAAGGAATCCGGTCGGGAGGTCTATTTCCTGATCGGCGGCTTTCCGGCGGAGGCATACTACCAGGCTCAGGCGCGCCAACTGGGGGTGGACGACCGGGTGGTCTTTACGGGCAAAGTCCCCTATGACCAAAGCCCGGCCCATCTGGCGCTGGGGGACATCGCGGTAGCGCCCAAACTCTCGGCTACCGAAGGGAGCGGCAAAATTCTGAACTACATGGCGATGGCGCTACCCACCGTCGCCTTTGACACCCCGGTCAGCCGGGAGTATCTGGGCTCCCTGGGGGTGTACGCCAGTCCCCCCGGCGACCCCGAGGCGCTGGCCCGGGCCATCGGGGCGCTGGTAGAGCAACCGGACCTGCGACGGGCGTTGGGGGAGGGGCTTCGGCAGCGGGCCCTGCGCCATTTCTCCTGGGACCGCGCCGGACGGCAGTTGGTGAGGATTTATCGGGAGGTCCTGGAGCGAAAACGGGGGTGAGTGGGCATGTTACGGAGAGATTGCAATTGGGTTAAAACCCTTGTCAGATAGCCGGATTTCTGGTATTCTGACATTGACGATGCCGCCTTTTGGTGGTATACTGAAAGCATCCCTCGGGAGGAGGCCGCAGATGTCCGAACCACGAAAACCGAAGATTGTCTGCATTGAGGATGAGCCGGAGATGATAGACCTGGTCCGGCTGATTCTCGGACGCAGGGGATTTGAACTGATCGGCGCGGTGGGGGGACGGGAAGGCCTGGAGACGGTGCGGCAGGTGAAGCCGGACCTGGTCCTTCTGGACCTGATGATGCCGGATATGGACGGCTGGGAGATTTACCAGCACATGAAGGCCGACGAGGAACTGCGCAACATCCCGGTCATCATCGTCACGGCGAAAGCGCAGAGCATAGATAAGGTCCTGGGCCTGCATATTGCGAAGGTGGACGACTACATCACCAAACCGTTCGGTCCCCAGGAACTGATTGACAGCGTGAATCGGGTGCTGGGGATAGAGGGGTAAAAAAACGGCGGCGGCCGAAGGCCGCCGCCGCTATTTTAGCCCCAATTTCTGCCCGACGGCCGTAGAAGCCTCATCGCCTCCGGAATCAGCGGCAGCAGGTCTCCGGCGGCGACGCCCGCCGGGCCCAGCCGCCGTCGGGCCAATTCCCCCGCCAGGCCGTGCAGGTAGGCCCCCGCCGCCGCCGCCTCCCACGGGCCCAGCCCCTGGGCCCGCAGCGCCACAATTACCCCCGCCAGAACGTCCCCGGTCCCCCCTGTCGCCAGCGCGGGGTTGGCGAAGGGCTCCAGAACCGTCCGCCCGTCCGGCCCGGCGACGACGGTAAACGCTCCCTTCAGGACGACTACGTGCCCCCACTCCCGCGCCTTCTGCCGGGCCACCTCCACCCGATCCGCCTGCACCTCGGCCGTAGAACAGCCCATCAGCCGCGCCATCTCCCCCGGATGCGGCGTCAGAATACTGCCCGGGGGCAGGCGGGCGGGCCACCCCTCGGTCCGGGCCAGCAGGTTCAACCCGTCCGCGTCCACCACCAGCGGCGGGAGCGGAATGGGCTGGACCGTCGGCTCTTCGGCGCGCAGGAATCCCACCGGGCGGCGCTCCCGTCCGCGCAGGAGCGCCGTCAGGAATTCCGCCGCCTCCTTCTCCTGGGTCAGGCCCGGGCCCAGGAGCATGGCGTCGTACCGGCCGGCCTGTTCCGCCAGGACCTCCACGGCGGGCTCCGCCAGGACGCCCAGTTCGTGGGGCAGGAGCAGATACGTCGCTTCGGAGAGGGTCGCGGCAACGGCGCTGTGAATGGAGGCGGGCAGGGCGACCGTCACCAGGCCGGCTCCGGCGCGGACGGCGGCGGCTCCCGCCAGACGGGCCGCGCCGGTGTAGTTGGCCGACCCGGCGACAATGAGCGCCCGTCCGAAGGTCCCTTTGTGGGCATCGGGCGGGCGGGGCGGGAGCCAGTCGCGCACCATCTCCGGTGTCACCACTTCCAGGTCCACGTCGGCGGCCAGCGCCGGGTCGGTGCCGATGTCGGCGACAACCAGTTCGCCCAGCGCGGCCGCGCCGGGGAAGCGGAAGTGGCCCCGTTTCGGATAGGCGAAGGTGACGGTCAGGTCGGCGGGGAGGGCGGCTGGGTCCAGCGCGCCGGTGTCAAAATCCATGCCGCTGGGGCCGTCCACCGCCACGACCAGAGGGCGGGTTTCGGGGGCGGGTTCGGGGATACCGCCGACCCGCACCCATTCCGGCGGCCGGGGAGCGGCCCGTTCGCTCAGGACCTGACCGACCGTCTCCAGGACCTGCGCAACCGTCCCCTTCAGGGGCAGGGCGGCGCCGGTGCCCAACAGGGCATCTATGAGGATGTCTGCGCCGGCGGCCAGTTGCCGGAGCCGGCGGAGGTTCGGGTCAGCCCCGGCGTCGGTGCAGAAGACCCGCAGTTCCTGCAGGCGGTGGAAGTTCTCATCGGTCTGGGGGTCGCGCGGGCGGGTAAGGTAGCAGGCCACCTCGGCCCCGGCCTGGGCCAGATAGCGCGCGGCGACCAGCCCGTCGCCGCCGTTGTTGCCCGGACCGACCAGGACCAGCACCCGCTTCTTCTTCACGTCCTGGCGGGCCATGAGGGCCTGGGCGACGGCCCGACCGGCCCGTTCCATCATCGCCGCGTAGGTGTGGCCGGCCGCGTCGGAGGCGGCCTCAATAGCCCGCATCTGGGCAACGGTGACCACTTTCACAGATGCACCTCGTTTTATCTCACACGGAGACACAAAGACACGGAGAATCGGAGGATCGGAGAATCGGAGAATCGGAGAATCAGAGAATCAGAGAATCGGAGAATCGGAGAATCGGAGAATCTAAAAATTTCTTTGTGTCTCTGTGTCTTTGTGTGAGTTTACCGTGATTTCAGGTAACTGCTCAGGATGCGCTTGATGCCCACCCGTTCAAAGACGACGGTGACCTCCGCCTCGTCGCCGTAGGGACGGGTGGCGATGACGATGCCCGGGCCGAAGGTCGGATGCTCCACCCAATCGCCGACGCGGTAGCGCGGGCTTTCCGCCTGTGTGGGTGGCAGGCTGAAAGCCTGCGTCTTCTCACTCCGGCCCGATGACTTCTGCCGCCGCTTGCCCTCCGCCAGCGTCTCGGGGATGTCCGCCAGGAAGCGGCTGGGGACGTTCGGCTCGTAATCCCCCCGGCGGGCCCGGCGGAAGGCGTGGGTCAGGAACAGCCGCTCCTTCGCCCGGGTCACGCCCACGTACATCAGCCGCCGCTCCTCCGCCAGCGCCTCGGGGTCATCCAGCGAGCGGCTGTGGGGGAGCAATCCCTCCTCCAGCCCCACGATGAAGACGACGGGAAACTCCAGCCCTTTGGCGCTGTGGAGGGTGAGCAGAGTGGGGGCGTTGACCCCGTCGGTCAGGTTGTCCACGTCGGAGACCAGGGCGACATCGGCCAGGAAGTCGGTGAGGGAGAGGTCGGCGTACTGGGTGGCGACCCGGCGCAGTTCCTGGACGTTCTCCCAGCGCTCCTCCCCCTCTCCCGTCCCGTCCCGGATATAGGCCTCGTAGCCGGTGTCGGCGATGACCCGGTCTAAGAGGCTGGCGGGGGGCGCGTCGGCCATCTCCACCCAGCGGCTGACCATACGGTGAAAGGCGGCGACGGCGGTCCGGGCCCGGCCGGAGAGGAGGGGATGATCCGACGACCCGGCCACTTCCTCAATGATTTGCCAGACGGAGACCCCCCGGGCGCGCGCGGCGTCCTCCAGCATCTGGGCGGTCTGGGCGCCGATGCTGCGCGGGGGGACGTTAAGGATGCGCAGGAGGCTGGCGGAGTCGGCGGGGTTGTGGACAACCCGGAGGAAGGCCAGCAGGTCTTTGATCTCCCGTCGGGCGTAGAAGCGGGTGGCGCCGACCAGCCGGTAGGGGAGGCCGGCCCGGATAAAGGCCTCTTCTAACGCGCGGGATTGGGCGTTAGTCCGGTACATCACCGCACAGTCGCCCGGCTGGGCCTCACCCGTTAGTACCAGGCGCGCGATGGTGTCCACCACGTACTGGGCCTCCTCCTCCGGGTCGTAGGCCTCGTGGATGACCACTTTGGGCCCATGCCCCCGGTCGGTGAAAAGCCGCTTGGGGGTCCGGTTGGTGTTGTGGCGGATAATCGCCTGGGCGACGTCCAGGATCGTCTGGGTGGAACGGTAGTTCTGCTCCAGCAGGTACGTCGCCAGGTCGGGGTAATCTTCCCGCAGACGGGAGATGTTGCGGTAGTCGGCGCCGCGCCAGCGGTAGATGGACTGGTCCTCGTCGGCGACGACGAAGAGGTTGCGGTGACGGGCTGCCAGTTGCCGCAGGAGGACGTACTGCGCCATATTGGTGTCCTGGAACTCGTCCACCAGAATATGGAGATACCGCTCCTGGTAGCGGGCCAGGACCTGGGGCGCCTCCCGGAAGAGGCGGACCGTTTCCATAAGCAAGTCGTCAAAATCCAGGCCGTTGTTGGCCCGCAGCCGTTCCTGGTACTGTTCGTATACCCGCCGGGCGACCTCTTCAAAGTACGAGGCGGGCTGGAACGACTCGGGGCCGATGAGTTCGTTTTTCGCTCTGGAAATGACGGCGTGGACGGCGGCCGGTGTGTAGCGCTTTTCGTCCAAGTTCAGGTCTCTGAGGACCTGGCGGACCAGGGCGACCTGGTCGTCGGCGTCAAAGATGACGTAGTTGCGGGGGATGCCAACCGTCTCGCCATCGCGGCGGAGGATGCGGGCGCAGGTGGCGTGGAAGGTGCCCAGGGTCAGTTCGGCGGCGCGAGAGACGCCCAGTTGTCGTTCCAGCCGCTCCCGCATCTCCCGGGCCGCCTTGTTGGTGAAGGTGACGGCCATGATGCGCCAGGGGGGCACGTCCCGTTCCTGCACCAGCCAGGAGACGCGGTGGGTGAGGACGCGCGTTTTGCCGGAGCCGGGGCCGGCCAGGACCAGCACCGGCCCGTCCGACGCGGTGACGGCTTTCTGCTGTTGGGGGTTGAGGCCGTTCAGAATGTCGGTCATAGCGAATGCAGATGAAAACCTACGCCAGGGGTAACTACTACGACAATGGCAGATTTTTTGTTATAAAAGCATTATTTAGTGGGTTCTCTGGGATAGGGGGCGAATCGGCTAGCCTTCCGGAGCCGACTTCGGCGCGAGCGAACCCGGTGCACCAGGTGCTGGACCACCAGCCGC
>CALDFY010000191.1 GCA_937942115.1 uncultured Anaerolineae bacterium
CGGCCGAAGGCCGCCGCAAAACCCCGCCCTCACCCCCGGCCCCTCTCCCAAACGAAGTTTGGGAGAGAGTAGGGGCCGGGGGAGGGGTGAGGCCCGCGCGCCGAAAAAGTTAGTGCCATTGGGCTTTTAGCCCCTGGCGTAGGTAGTTACGAACGCGTGAAGAATCCTGTCAGTAATCTCCAGATGTTTCGGGTCCGCCAAAGCCATTTGCGCTACCCTTTTTAAAAGATAAAAATACACATTTATCCGCGTTCATCCGCGTCCCACCCGATAAACTCCACCTCCGGCTCCAAGTGGATACCGAACTGCCGCTCCACCTCGGCCTGGATGTGGCGGATGAGCGCCCGGACGTCAGCGGCAGTAGCGGAGCCGGTGTTGATGAGAAAATTGGCGTGGAGTTCCGAGACCGCTGCGCCGCCGACGCGGTATCCCTTCAGCCCGGCCGCTTCTATCAGCCGCCCCGCGTGGTTACCCGGTGGGTTCTTGAAGGTAGAGCCCATCGTCGCCCCCGAGGGATGACGGGTCCGCCGCCAGGCCAGAATCTCCTCCATTCGGGCGGCCAGCGCGGCCGGGTCGCCCGGCGAAAGGCGGAACATTGCCGCCAGGACGACAGGCCGGTTCTCCGGCCCCATCCGCTTGATCCGGCTCTCCCGGTAGGCAAACTCCATCCACGTCGCGGGCCGCTCGGTCACTTCGCCGTCGGGCTCCAGCAGGGTGACGCTTACCAGCACCGAGGCCACATCACCCCCGAACGCGCCGGCGTTGCCCACCACTGCCCCGCCGACGGTCCCGGGAAGCCCCGCCGCCCACTCCAGCCCGGCCAGGCCCCGAGCCGCCGTCTCCCGGGCCAGCGCGGCAACCGATGCCCCGGCCTCCGCCCAGACGGTCCCGTCGGCCTCTATGCGGGTCCGGTCGGCCCGGTGGATGATCACCAATCCCCGCACCCCGGCATCGGAGACCAGGACGTTGCAGCCGCCGCCCAGGGCCCGCCACGGTACCCCCGCCGCGCGCGCCCGCCGCACGGCCTCTACCACCTCCTCCGTGGTCCGGCAGACGACCAGCAGGTCGGCGGGTCCGCCGATGCGCATCGCGGTGTAGGGAGCCAGCGGCTCATCCCGTCGCGCCCGCTCCCCCAACCCCGAGGCCCATTCCAGAAGTGGGGAAAGATTCATCACGAATCCACCTACCGCCCAGAGCGGGACTTCTGGGCCTGGACCAGTTGCAGTTTGGCGGCCAGGACCTCGCTGGCAAAGGCGTTCCGCTTTCGGCGTCGCCGTCGCACCCGTTGCAGTCGTCCCCACGCTCGCTCACTCTGGGTTCCCATCGGCATCTCCTCCCGTCACACTTCGCGAATGCGCCGACGGAAGTCAGCCTCTCCGGGCCTCCAGCCCTGTTGCTTCACTCCGTTCGCAACCAGGACGGCCTGCGCTCCTCACCCCTCCCCCGGCCCTTGCCTCACCCCCGGCCCCTCTCCTGACCAAAGGTCAGGAGAGGGGAGGGGGTGCCGCCGGAGGCGGCGGGGGTGGGGTGAGGAAAAGCGCCCAGGCAGGCCGATTTCCCATCAGCGCACATAGGGGCAACTTGCGTTGCCCGATATGGAGCAGGAGCCAGCCCTGCCCCTACAACCTTCACGTTTCGCGCCTCAGCACTTCCAGCAACCACTCCCCCACCTTATCCCCGTCCCCCGCGCCCAGGGTTAGGACCACGTCGCCGGGCCGGACCTCCGTCCCCAGAAGCGCCACCGCCTCCTCCCGCGACCCCACGACCCGCGCGTCGGGATGCCGCATGCGGGCCACCACGTCGGCGCTGCTGATCCCCAGCGTGTCCGATTCCCGCGCCGCGTAGACCGGCAGGACCAGCACATGGTCGGCCTGGTCAAAGGCCCCGGCGAACTCCTCCAGAAGCACCTTCGTCCGGCTGTACGTATGCGGCTGCCAGACTGCCCAGACCGGTCGTCCTGGGAACCGCTGGCGGGCCGCTGCCAGGGTGGCCCGAATCTCCGTCGGGTGGTGGGCATAGTCATCCACGACGACCACCCCCTCCGCCTCGCCCTTGACCTCAAATCGCCGTCCCACGCCCCGGAAGCCCGAGAGCGCCGCGCGGGCCGTGGGAAAGGGGACGCCCACCTCCTCGGCGACCGCCAGCGCGGCCAGCGCGTTCAGGACGTTGTGCTCCCCCGGCACCCGCAGCCGGACTTCCCCCAGCGTCCGCCCCGACCGGACGGCGGAGAAGTCCGTCCCGCCGGAGGGGTTGGCGTGGACCCGCCGGGCCGTCCATTCCGCGCCCTTTTCCCGTCCGTAGAACGCCACCCGTCCTCCCCGGGCCTGCCGCTCCTGGCCCAGTTCCCGAGCAATCGGGTGGTCCCAGCAGGCCACCAACAGGCCGTCGGGTGGAATCCGGGCCACAAACTCCGCGAAGGCGGCCCGGAAATCCGCGAAGGTCGGGTAGCAATCCGGGTGGTCGTGCTCCACGTTGGTCACCACGGCGATTTGCGGCGAAAGTCCCAGAAAGGTCCGGTCGTACTCGTCGGCCTCTATGACGAAGTGCGGCCCGCCCCCTGCGCGGGCGTTGACCCCCGGCCCGACCAGGGTCCCGCCGACGATGAAGGTCGGGTCCAGACCGGCTTCCCAGAGGACGGTCGCAATCATCGCTGTCGTTGTCGTCTTCCCGTGGGTTCCGGCGACGGCGATGCCGATGTGCCCTTCCATCAGTTCTCCCAGCACCTGGGCCCGGCGGAGCACCGGGATGCCCGCTGCCCGCGCCGCCTGGACCTCCGCGTTGTCCTCCCGCACCGCCGAGGAGACGATGACCACATCGGCGCCGGCCACGTTCTCGGCCCGGTGGCCCACGAAGACCTGCGCGCCGTCCCGCACCAGTGCCTCCGCCGCCGGGGAGAGGCTCAGGTCCGAGCCGGAGATGGTGGCCCCCCGCTCCATCAGCACGCGGGCAATCGCCGAGAGCCCCGCTCCGCCGATGCCGATGAGGTGAA
>CALDFY010000192.1 GCA_937942115.1 uncultured Anaerolineae bacterium
GCCGCCCGCCGCAAACCCTTCCCCTTTTCCCGCCGCAGAAGGTGGACGGGCAAACAACTGCCGCGACCTGCGTTTTCTGCGCCCTCTGCGGCGAAAATAAAAAAACCGCCCGAACCGTTCGGTTCAGGCGGCGATGCCGAAGGTGGGAGTTGAACCCACACGGCCGTACGGCCACTGCGCCCTGAACGCAGCGCGTCTGCCAATTCCGCCACTTCGGCGTTGCGTTTATATTCTACCGCAAATGCCGAATTTGTCAAGCGCACCCGCACTTGACATATCGGCCTGTTCCACTATACTATCAGCAGGCCCTGCTCTCAACAGAAAGGAGAAAAAAAACATGTCCTCAACCCCCATCTTTGATGCCGTGGTGCGCTTCTTCAAGGAAGACAACTGGCACTTTGACCAGTTGCCGGGGAAGCCGATCCTCCGGATGGGTTTTCGGGGGGAGAACGGTACCTGGAACTGCTACGCGCAGGCCCGCGAACCGCAGCATCAGTTTGTCTTCTACTCCATTCTGGACGTCAACGTCCCCCCCAACCGCCGCCAGGCGATGGCCGAATTCCTCACCCGCGCCAACTACGGCCTGGTCATCGGCAACTTTGAGATGGACTTCAACGACGGCGAGGTCCGCTACAAGACCAGCATTGACGTGGAGGGCGACCGCCTGACCTCGGCGCTGATCAGGCAGATGGTCTATATCAACGTGCTGATGATGGACCGCTACCTGCCGGGGATTATGAAAGTCGCCTTCGGCAACGCCGACCCCGCCCGAGCCATCGCCGAAATTGAGGGGTGACGATTCAGCCCTCCTCACCCACCCCCAGTGGCTGCGCCGCTACCCCAGGGGGGAGGGGTGAGGCAAGGTGATGCCGTCATCTGAATGATCACCAGCCTGAAAAACGACCGGGTCCGCCTGGTCCGGGCGCTCCAGGAGCGGCGGCGGGTCCGCCAGCGGGAGCGACGGTTCGTCGTGGAGGGGGTCCGCCTCTGCCAGGAAGCGGCCCAGGCCGGCCTGCGCCCCCACTTTGCCTTCTACACCGCCCGCATTCGGGAGGACCCCCGGGGGCAGGCGCTGCTGATCGCGTGGCAGGAAGCCGGCATCCCCTGCGAAGAAGTGAGCGACGAGGTGATGGCGGCCTGCTCCGATACGGAAACCCCCCAGGGGCTTCTGGCGGTGGTCCCGATCCCCGACCGGCCTTTCCCCTCCCACCCCACGCTGACCCTGATTCTGGACCGGCTGCGCGACCCGGGCAACCTGGGCACGATTCTCCGCACGGCCCAGGCCGTCGGGGTGGATGGAGTCCTCCTGGCCCCCGGCACGGTGGATGCGACGAACCCCAAGGCGGTGCGGGCCGGGATGGGCGCGCACTTCCGCCTGCCCATTATTGCGATGGACTGGGACGAAATCGCCCGCGCGGTCGCCGGATGCCGGGTCTATCTGGCGGATGCCCGGGGCACGGTGACCTACACCGACGCAGATTGGACGGGCCGGGTGGCGCTCATCGTGGGCGGGGAGGCGGCCGGGGCGGGGAGCCGGGCCCGCGCGCTGGCCGAGGCGACCGTCGCCATCCCTCTGGCGGGCGGGGTGGAGTCCCTCAACGCGGCCGTGGCGACAGCCGTCCTCCTCTTTGAGGCCGCCCGCCAGCGGCGACAAAGGCCTCACCCTTCCCCCAGCCCCTCCCCTCTCCCGAACGAAGTTCGGGAGAGGGGCCGGGGGCATAGGCGTTAACTTAAGGGGCTGCGCCAGTTGGGTCGCCGCCTCGGGCGCTGACTGAAGCCAGCCTCTTTGGGCCTTCGGCCGGGTTGCTTCACTTCGTTCGCAACAAGGTCGGCCTTCGCCGACCTCCTGAGAAGGGCGTCAACGCAGGTTGACGCCCGGCGCGAAGCGTCCAGGGAGGCCGATTTCTAATCGGCGCCCGAGGCGGCGGGAAGCGGAGAGCCGAAGCCAGCCTTAAGTTAACGCCTATGGGGGAGCCGGGGGGGGTGAGGCCAGCGCGCCGAAAAAGTGAGGGCCATTGGGCTTTTAGCCCCTGGCGTAGGTAGTTACCTTTACCGGATTTTCTTGACAAAACATCTCTGGATGTTATAATACAAATAGACACCGAGAAGGGGGGCCAAATCCATTCTGCCTTCCTCTTTTCCCCACCGAACAGGTAGCCACATGCTCTTCTGGGTAGCGTGCGTCTGGCCTCCTCCAACGTCTTTCCCCGTGCGTTCCCTGTAACTTTCCGGAGTTCCCATTCGTTTCAGAAAGGAACCGTATGTCCGCGCTGTCGGATAGCGACCTGGTCCGTCGGGCGCAGCGAGGGGATCGGGACGCTTTCGCCGAACTGTTCACCCGCTACGAAGGCCGCATCTTCGGCTATCTCTACCGGATGATGGGCGACCGGGCGTGGGCGGAGGACCTGACCCAGGAGGCGTTCATCCGCGCCCACCAGCATCTGGGCCGCCTGGGTCCGCCCTACGACTTCAAGTCCTGGCTCTACCGCATCGCGGGCAATCTGGCGCTGGACGGCCTGCGGCGGTATCGGCGGGAAGTCCCGCTGCCCGATTGGGATTCCGGCGCGCCGGAGCCGGTGGATACCCGTCCGTCGGCCGACCCCGAGCAGCAGGCCCGGCAGGCCGAACTGCGCGCCGCCGTCTGGCGGACCCTCCACCGCCTGCCCGATACGTACCGGCAGGCCCTCCTCCTGCGGGAACTGGAAGGCCTCTCGTACGGGGAAATGGCCTCCGTTATGGGCATCTCGCTGGATAACGTCCGGGTCGTCCTGCACCGGGCCCGATTGGCTTTCCGGGACCTCTACGGCCTGCAGGTGATGGCGGAGGAGGGACGGCTGGCCTGCGACGCGCTGAACGAACTCCTCTCGGCGGAGGTGGACGGGGAACTGGACCGCGCCGCCCGCCGCAGGGTCCGGCAGCACATCGCCGCCTGCCCCGTCTGCCAGCGCACCCGGAAGGAACTGCTGGCGGTCTCCAGCCTGCTGGCCGCGCTGGCCCCCGTCTTCCCGCCGCCGACGCTGCGGCCGAAGTTCCTCTCCCGCCTCCGGCAACTGCCGCCTTCCGGCCCGCCGCCCCCTTCCGGCCCCCCACCCGGCCCCGCCTCCCGACCGGGAAGGGGCCGCTGGCTCGCCCTGGCGGTCATCGGCGGGGTCATCCTGCTGGCCCTCGGGGTGCTCCTGGGCTTCCTGCTCCTCTCCGGCCTCCGGGCATTCCTCTCCGCCGCTCCGTTGCCCCCGTCCCCTTCGCCCCCACCGGCGGTTCTGGCCGGGGCGGCTTCCCTGACTCCAACGTCCACCCATACGGCGGTCGCGCCCACCGCGCGGCCCACCCGTGCCCCGCCACCAACTTCCCCACCGGCACCGACGCCCTGTATCCCGGATGCCCGCTGGGTGGCCGACGTGACCGTCCCCGATAACACCACCTTCGCGCCGGGTACCCCGTTCGTCAAAACCTGGCGGGTGCGCAACGCCGGGACCTGCGCCTGGGCGCCGGGCACCCGGCTGGTCTTCATCTCCGGCGACCCGCTGGGCGGCCCGCCGGCGGTGGACGTGCCCGCGCTGGCCTCCGGCGCGCAGACGGACGTGAGTGTGAGTCTGGTCGCGCCGGCTGCGCCCGGCACTTACCGGGCCAACTACCAGTTCCAGGCCCCGGACGGCACCCGTTTCGGCGCCGTCACCTACGTCCAGATCGTCGTTCCGGCCACGCCAACCCCTACCCCCACAGCCTCCCCCACGCCGTCCCCGACACCTTCCCCCACCATTCCTCCGCCCGTCGGCAGGTGCGCCGTCCCCACCGACCCCGTCTTCCAGCCCGTCCTGGACCGGTTCCGGAGCCTCTATCCGAC
>CALDFY010000193.1 GCA_937942115.1 uncultured Anaerolineae bacterium
CGGGCCGCCGCCGCTTGTAGCGCAAGATTTAATCTTGCGCTACTGTGAACACCACCCCGTCCCCCCGACCCATCACCTCCGGGAAGTACATCTCATAGGCTGTGGGCGGCAGGACCCGGTACTCCCCCGCCAGCCCCACCTGCAACAGGTAGGTGTACTCGTAGGTGCCGCGCGGGAGTTCGGTGGCAAACAGCACCAGTTTCTCGTCCCGCAGGTCGGTGTCGGCGAACCACCACCAGCCCCAGCCCCAGCGGCGCCACTCCCGGTCGGTGCGGACCAACTCCGGCCGCTCGCCCACCACGCTCGTCGTCAGGAGGCTCCGGTCCACCGGATCCGTCCCCGCCGGGAACGGGTCCTCCACCACCACGTAGTTCAGGTCCGTCGGCGCGATGATGGTCAGCCGGACCCGCAGGAGATCGCCCACGCGGGCCTCGGTGACCGGCCGGCAGTCCTTCTCGCAGTCCGCCCGCTCGTAGACCCGCCCCACGACCACCCCCCGGTTCAGGGCCTGCACCTCCTCCACCGGCAGGTAGCCGCGCAGGTGGACGGTGTAGTAGAGGCGGCCCGGCCCCTCGCCCCGGGCGATCTCCACCCGGTTCGCCCGATCCACGAAGAGGTCCTTGACCGCCACCCGCAACTCCTTCACCTCCTGGACGGTTTCGGGGGTCACCTGGCCGGAGCCCAGGTCGCGGCCGTTGACCCGCACGCCCCAGGCGTAGTTCCCTTCCAGTTCCCGCGTCGCCACCAGCCAGTCCGTCAGCGCGATCAGCGCCCAGGCCGTCTCCTGCGTCGTCTCCCAGTGGTCGGCGGTGCGGGCCCGCATCAGCCAGCGGACCGTCCCCGGCGCCAGCCCGTTCTTCGGGTCAAAGCGGGCCAGCAGGGCCAGGACGATGGCCGTCGTCCGGGTGTCGGTGTTCCAGTTCCAGCGGTCCGGCTCCGCCTCCTGCCAGCGGACGCTCGTCCCGCTCATCACCGCCGCACTCGTCAGGTCGGCGATGATGGTCCGGAGGCGCGGGTCCTCCGGATTCAGGATGCCCAGCGCCAGGCCCAGGTACGCCCGTCCATAATAACTCAGCCGCCCGCGTACCTCGTAGAGGTTCGCCAGGTCCGCCTCGCGCGCCTGCCCGGCCTCCGCCAGGACGTAGAGGATGAAGGCCTGCCGGTTGGCCTGGGTCGGGTTCTTCAGTTCGTCTACCGGCTTGATCCGCATCCGCAGATAGTCCACCCCGTTGCGGATGACCCTCTCCTCCACCGCGAAACCGGCCTCCTTCGCCTTGACCAGCCCGAAAACGACGTAGGCGGTGGTCAGCGGGTTGGACTGGTCGTTCTGCCACCAGCCCCAGCCGCCGTCCGGGTGCTGGCGCTGGTAGAGTTTCTGGACGGCGTAAGTGACCCGTTCCCGCAGTTTCGCCTCCAGTTCCGGCTTCGCCAGCCCCAGTTCCTTCAGCGCCCGGTAGGTGAGGACGTTGGGCAGGAAGCGGGAGACCAACTGCTCGGTGCACTCGTAGGGGTAGTGCTCCAGATACGTCAGCCCGCCCGTCATCCCGGCGGCCAGCGATGGCTCCAGTTTGACCGTCAGGTCGCCCTGGGTGGGGTCTATGGACGGCGGCAGGACGACCGCCTCCAGGGTGCTTCCGGCCTCGGCCAGTTGTCCGGCGGTGCCGACCATCTCCAGCGCGGAGTACCGGTAGACGGGCAGGTACTGGTCGGGTGGGAGGCCGGCCGGGGGTTTGGTGGCGTCGGAGAGGCCGCCGCCCTGGGCCCGGAAGACCAGGTCGGCCCGGTCGCCGGTGAAATCGCGCGGCACCTCCACCGGCCACTCCACCCGCACCTTGCCCCTCGCAGGGATGGTCACCTTCTGGCGCGCCTCGCCCAGCATCCGCAGGCCCGGCGCCTCCAGCGAGACCTCCACCTCCAGGGAACGGTCGGTGTTGTTGTGGACGACGGCCGCCAGGTCCGCCCGGTCGCCCACCACGAAGAAGCGGGGCGTCACCGGCCGGACCAGCAGGTCCTTCGTGGAGAGGATTTCCAGTTCGGTCTGGCCCACCTGTAGGGGCAACCCTTGCGGTTGCCCCCCTTGCGGTTGCCCTGCCGGGGCAGGGGCCAGCCCTGCCCCTACCGCCCGGGCCTCTATGTGCCAGGTGGTCAGTTGGTCGGGCAGTTTGAAGGAGACGGTCGCCCGGCCCCGCGCATCGGTGCGGACGGACGGCGCCCAGAAGGCGGTATCGGGGAACTCCTGGCGGATGAACTCCGCGCCCATGACGGCCATTTCGGCGCCGCCACCGCCGCCCTTCGCCTCTTTGGCGATACGGACGCTGATGCGGTCTACGGAAATGGAGAGGTTATCGGCGGTGCGGACGCCCAGGCCGCGCCGGCCGTAGAAGGCCTCCACAATGGACGGCGCGTTGGGCGGGGCCAGCGTCAGGACGGACTTATCCACCACCGCCAGCCCGACCTCCGCCTCCACCGGCTTCCCCTCCGAGTCCGTCACCTCTATGTTCAGGTTGACGGTCTCGCGCGGGCCGTAGTGCTCGCCCTTCAGGATGTCCCGGTCCGGGGTGATACGGACCGTCAACTCCTGCTTCTCGGCGGAGACCCCGAAGGAGACGTAGCCCAGCCGGTAGCCGGGGACGGGGTTCGTCTCGTCCACGCCCTTGACCAGGACGACAGAGACGAAGGCGTTGGGGGCCATTTCGGCGGTGATGGGCAGGTCTATCGTCTCCGCGTTGCCCGGAAGGGTCTGGACCCAGTGGCGGATGATGTGGCCCCGCTCCACGGTGACCAGCGCCGTCACCGGGCCCTGGAAGGGCGACGGGATGAGGATTTTCGCCGTCTCGCCGGGCCGGTACTCCCGCTTGTCGGCGATGAGGTAGATGCGGTCGTTGTTCTCCTGCCGCCAGGAGACGTACTCCCGCCCGGAGACCCACAGCCATGTCGCCGAGACGACGCGGTTGCCCTTCTCGTCCATCCCCTCGGCCTTGATGACGTAACTCCCGCCCGACGGCGGGGTGAAGGCGACCGTCCCCTCCCCCTTCTCGTCCGTCGTCACCGTAGTCGTGGCGACGACGGTGTCGGAGACCGTCCAGGTCCAGTAGACGTTGCCGTACTCGTCCTCCTCCTGGACGTTCAGCCACTCCCGCCGGTTGAGGGTGAGGGTGAGGGGGACGCGGGCGACGGGGCCGCCCTCCCAGTCCACGGTGCGGATGTCCACCGGTTGCTCCTCCCCCTCAACGCCGACGTACTGCCGGACCCGCAGGCCGATGTAGAAGAGGCCCTTGTGGACCCGGACCCGGGCCCGGTTGGAGACGGACTGATCGCTGACGTCGGTGACGGTGGCCTCAAGGGTGAACTGCTGGCTGAAGAGGGCGTCGCGGATGTCGGCGGGGACGGAGAAGACGAAGCGGCCCTCGGCGTCGGTGGTCCCTTCGCCATCGGCGATGACGCGGCCGTAGCCGGGCACTTCCTGCGGCTGCCACCAGTCCCACCGGCTGGTGTCGGTCCAATCCCACCAGCCGGGGACGTCGGGCCGGAACCAGGCGTCCTGGGTCATCAGCGTCCAGCGGACCTTTGCGTCGGCGACGGGGCCACCGAAGAAGTAGGTCGCCTGGACGGTCACGTTGATCCGGTCGCCCGTCAGAACCTGGTCCTTATCCGGGGTGACGGTCACCTGGAACTCCGGGCGGCGGTACATCGCCACCTGGAAGCCGACGCCGTCGGTCTGCTTTTTGTATTTCACCTCAATGTAGTAGTAGCCCAGGCCGGCCTCAGGGGCCAGGGTGAACTGCCCGTTGAAGGTGCCCAGGTCGGAGAGGGGCAGGGTCTCCTCGTAGATTTTCTCGCCCTGGTCGTTGCGGACGGTGACGGCGACGGTGTCGCCGGCCGGGGGCAGGGTGTAGCGGGCATCGTCCTCCGCCCGGACGACGCCCCGGAAGTAGACGGGCTGGCCGGGCCGGTAGATGGGCCGGTCGGTGTAGACGTGGATGCGGTAGGGGCGGACGTAGAACTCCGAGGAGAGGCCGAAGTCCCAGGGGCCGACGCCGTTGTACCAGTCTATGTGGACGACGGAGAAGTTCGGCTCGCCGGGCGCGCCGGAGTAGGCCAGGAAGGTCGTCCAGAGGTCCTCCAGGGGCGGGAAGCCGGTGCGGAGGACGCCGTCGGCATCGGTGGTGCCGCGCGCAGTGACGGTGCCGGACTTCCCGTAGACGGTGACCGGCAGGTTGGGGACGGGTTTGCCGGTGGCCAGGTCGGTGGCCCAGACCAGCACCTCGCGCGGGGCCAGTTTCAGGGTCAGGTGGGTGCGGGTGACGACCAGGATGTGGCGAGTGGGGCTCCAGCCCAGTCGGCGGGTCTCCGGGGCGGAGATTTCCAGGAAGTAGAGGCCAGGCGGGAGGGGCCCCTTGTCCTCGGCCAGGTCAATCCGCTGGTAGCGGGCCTCGTTCAGCGGCGCCTCCACCGGAATCGTCCACCGGCGGATGATCCGCTCCTCCGCCGGGCGGAATGGCTCCCAGACCGACCACCAGTCGCCGGTGGTCAGGCGCTGGAACTCCTCCCAGGTCAGCCGGGCGAGGGAGACATCTATCTGGGTGACGTTGAGGTAGGACGCGTAGACGTAAGTGGACGTGTAGGCGTTGTAGAGGCCGATATTCCCCGGCACCTGCAGGTAGACGGCCGGGTCCAGCGGGCGGGTGGAGAAGCGAACAACGGTGTCCTTGCCGACCGTGTTGCCGTAGGGGTCGGCCATGCGGCCGCCCAGGCGGACCTCCCAGGAGGTGGACGCAGGCGGGCTCCAGTTGAGGACAAAGGAATTCTCCCACGGGTCCCAGTAGGTGTAGACGCGGGTCGGTTCGGGGATGATGGTGATGTTGGGCATCAGGGTGGAGACGTCCATGGGGGCGGAGAACTTGATGGTGAACTCGGTGCCCGGGTAGGCGTCCTTCGTCCCGTCGGAGGGGGAAGTGATGACGATGCGGGGGTAGGGGACGGTGCGGAAGGACCACTTGTACGGGGCCTTCAGGGGGGCCGCGCCCTGCGCGGAGAGGGCCGTCTGCTCCAGGGTGATGAGGTACTCCGTGTCCAGGTCCAGCCGTCCCTCGGGGATGAAGGACATCACCGTGTCGTTCTCGCTCCACTGGAAGCGGCCGGGGACGCGGGATTCGCTCCGCAGGGGCTTCAGGGAGAAGGCGGCCTGAGTAGAGGCCCGGTCCATCGGCTGGCTGAAGGTGATTTTGACGGTCTGGGTGAGGGGGACGAGGGTGGAGCCGGTGGCCGGCTCCACGAAGAGGACGTAGGGGGCCTCAACGGTGAACTGCCAGGAGAAGTCCTCCTCCAGGACGCCGCCGGTGGTATCGGAGAGGCCGGCGGGGACGGTGGCCCGGTAAGTCTTGCCGGGGACGAAGCCCGCTTTGGGCCGGAAGACGTAGATGGACGTGTTGACCCACTCCCCGGTCCCCTCCACGGGCGGGTCAAAGACGACGGGGACAGGCATATCGGCCACGGGCGCGCTGACCAGTTGCAGGGGGACGACGGGCCGGTTGAACATAATGGTGACGGGGGTATCCGGCGGGATGTCGCGCGCGCCCGGCTCCGGCATGACCTGGGCGACCTCCAGGTAGCCGACGGTGGCGAAGGTGAACTCTACTTCCTCCTTCAGCGGGAGACCCTCGGCGGATTTGGCGGTGGGTTCCAGTTTGACCCGGTAGCGGGTGGCCCGCTTCCACTGGTCTTTGGGGGTGAAGACCAGGGTGACCGGGTCGGGCCAGGAGAAGGTGCCCTCCACCTTCGGCTCAATGCGGAACGCGGCCTCCACGGATGCCCGGTCCATGGGCTGGTCAAAGACCAGGCGGAGGGGCCGGTCCAGGGGCGTCTCCTCGCCCCGCGCCGGGGAACGGACGATGAGGAGGGGGTGGGTGGCGGGGAGAGGCGGCGCGGTGGGGGTGGGAGTAGCGCGCGGGCGGAAGGGGAGGGTGGGAAGCGTGCAGGAAAGTACCATGCTGAGCATCAGGGTCAGCAGCAGCGGCAGGGTCCAGAAACGGTTGCGGCTCATAGCGGCTCCTTTCGCAGGCGCGAAGCGTGAAGCGTGAAAAGGGAAACGTGAAAAGGGAAACGTGAGACGTGTCGGCAATCGCAGTATACCACGAATGGGAGGGAATGTCTACTGTAAAAATTACCAGGTCGTCCGGTGGTCAACCGTTTACGGTCGGGCGGAGATTCGCCCGATGCTAAAGCATCGGGCTCATTCTCCGAAGCCCTTCGGGGCTTGGTATTCTGGAGATGACTTGCAACGACAACCAGCAGGCGTGGCGCCCTCTCGCAGTGAATGTCCGGCCCGTTGCGGTCGCCTCCTGCAGTAGCGGGCAATAAACCCGTAGCGCAAACTTCACCTCGTCATTAGACGCCGGAACGGGCTTAGAAGTTCCACCGATTTGTTGTGCTGTAGCGCAAGATTTATCTTGCCCTTCCACGATTCGCCGCACCGTAGCGCCGGATTTATCTTGCGCTTCCACCGGCTTGTGATTCGGGAGGATAGCCGTTATAATAGAATTCGCCTCTCGTTCCTCATTGCGATTGAGCCACAAATACTTCTTCTGGGGTAACTACCTATGCCAGGGGCTATAAGCCCAATGGCCCTAACTTTTTCGGCGTGCTGGCCTCACCCCTCCCCCGGCCCCTCCCTTCCCCCAAACTTCGTTTGGGAGAGGGGCGCCTCACCCCTCCCCCGGCCCCTCCCCTCTCCCAAACTTCGTTTGGGAGAGGGGAGGGGAGATGCTCTCAAAATTGTCAAGGGAACGATTGGGAGGGAAAGCCGAGGGGAGGCTGAAGAAAAAACAATACTCCCCCTTCCCTCCCCCAGAGAGGGACTCCCATATATTTAAAAACTAAGCGGTGGCGAAGAATGC
>CALDFY010000194.1 GCA_937942115.1 uncultured Anaerolineae bacterium
CCGCTCTGCCCTACCGCACGGAATACGAAGCACGCGATACGGAATCCGAAACACGCACCACGGAGTAGGAGGTCAGCATGGCGGCCGAACGGCAAGAGTCGGTACCTGCAGAGGCAACCCCTCAAACCGGGATGACCGCCGAAGAGACCCCAGCGGCTTCTGTAACGCAGGCCGCCAGGCCTGTCGCCGCAGAGACCCCAGCGGCTTCTGTAACGCAGGCCGCCAGGCCTGTCGCCGCAGAGACCGCAACGGTTGAGGCCGAAGGGCCGAAACCGGAGAATCTGGAGGCCGAACTGGAGCGGCTCCGCCGGGAACTGGAGGCGGCCAGAGCCCAGGCGGCGGAGTACCTGGACGGCTGGCAGCGTACCCAGGCGGAATTCGCCAACTACCGCAAACGGCAGGAGGCGGAGTTTCTGGAACGGGTCCGCCTGAATAACGCCGTCCTCATCGCCCGCATCCTGCCCGTCCTGGACGACCTGGAGCGGGCCATTCAGACCCTCCCGCCGGGCCTGCAAAGCCTCACCTGGGTGGAGGGCGTCTTTCTTATCAAGCGAAAACTGGAGGTCATCCTGGAGGCGGAGGGGCTGAAGCCGATAGAGACGGCGGGGAAGTCCTTTGACCCCCTCTACCACGAAGCGGTGACCTACGAGGACGTCCCCGGCTACGAGGAGGGACAGATTATCGGCGAAGTGCAACGGGGGTACATGCTGGGCGACCGGGTCATCCGGCCCGCGCTGGTGCGGGTGGCACGGGCGAACCGGATGCCCGATGGTTCTCACCCCTCCCCCTGACTCCGTAGGCGCTAACTTTCGGCGCTATGCAGGTTGAGTCGCCGCCCTGGAAGCCGGGCATCAACGCAGGTTGACGCCCGGCGCGAAGCGTCCAGGGAGGCCGATTTCCAATCGGCGCCCCGGGCAGTTTAGCCTTTTCGGGGGTGGGCTGTTAGAGATAGTCCGAAAAATCCGGAAGAGGGAATGAGGTGTTCATAGTCAGCTGCGAGGCAAGGCGGAGTGGCGTTCCAGTAGGCCCGGGCGTCAACGCAGGTTGACGCCCGGCGCGAAGCGTCCAGGGAGGCCGATTTCCAATCGGCGCCCCGGGCGGAGAGCCGAATCCAACCTGAAGTTCACGTCTATGCTCCTGACTGGGAGGGAGGTGGCGGCACAGCCGCCGGGGGTGGGGTGAGGACCCAAGAACAGGAGTCCGTATGAGTAAGATTATCGGCATTGACTTGGGCACCACCAACTCCGTCTGCGCGGTGATGATGAACGGGGAACCGGTCATCATCCCCAGCGCGGAGGGGGAACGGCTCTTCCCGTCCGTCGTCGCCGTCAACCCGAAGACGGGGGAGCGGTTGGTGGGACAGGTCGCCAAACGGCAGGCCATTGTCAACCCGGAGAACACTATCTTCTCCATCAAACGCTTCATGGGGCGGAAGTACGACGACCCCGAAGTCCAGCGGGCCCTTCAGGTCGTTCCCTATCGGGTGACCCCCGCCCCCAACGGCGACGTCCGGGTCTGGATGAACGGGCAGGAGTACGCCCCGCCGGAGATTTCGGCCATGATTCTGGCCAAAATCAAGGCCGATGCCGAGGCGTACCTGGGCGAGCCGGTCACCCAGGCTGTCATCACCGTCCCCGCCTACTTCAACGACAGCCAGCGGCAGGCGACGCGGGACGCCGGAAAGATTGCCGGACTGGAGGTCCTGCGCATCATCAACGAGCCGACCGCCTCCGCGCTGGCCTACGGGCTGGGCGAGCACCGGGACGAACTGATCGCCGTCTACGACCTGGGTGGGGGGACTTTTGACATCTCCATCCTGGACGTGGGTGAGGGCGTCTTTGAGGTCCGGGCGACCAGCGGCGACACCTTCCTGGGCGGCGATGACTTTGACCGCCGCATCATAGATGACATTGCTGACCAGTTTTTCCAGGAGCACGGCATAGACCTGCGTCGGGACCGGCAGGCGCTCCAGCGGCTGAAGGAGGCGGCGGAGAAGGCCAAAATAGAACTCTCGTCGGTCCTGGAGACGGAGATCAACCTGCCCTTTATCATCGCCGATGCCTCCGGCCCCAAACACCTCCAGATGCGCCTGACCCGGGCGAAACTGGAGGCATTGACGGAGGACCTCATCCTGCGGACGCTGGAGCCGTGCCGTCAGGCCCTGGCGGACGCGCGCCTGAAGCCCTCCGACATCGGGCAGGTCATCCTGGTGGGCGGGCAGACCCGGATGCCGGCCATCCAGCGCGTCGTCGCCGAATTCTTCGGACGGGAGCCCCACCGGGGCGTCCATCCGGACGAGGTGGTGGCCCTGGGCGCGGCCATCCAGGCCGGCGTCCTGGGCGGAGAGGTGAAGGACATTCTCCTGCTGGACGTCACGCCGCTAACGCTGAGCATTGAGACCCTGGGGGGCGTGGCGACGCCCCTCATTGAGCGGAACACCACCATCCCCGTCCGGCGCACCCAGATTTTCTCCACCGCCACCGACAACCAGACCCAGGTCCAGATTCACGTCGTCCAGGGGGAGCGCCCTATGGCCGCCGACAACAAGAGTCTGGCCTACTTTATCCTGGACGGGATTCCGCCGGCCCCGCGCGGCGTCCCCCAGATTGAGGTGACCTTTGACATTAACGCCGACGGCATCCTCCACGTCTCGGCGCGGGACCGGGCGACGGGGCGCGAGCAGAGCATGCAGGTCATCCCTTCCAGCGGGCTGAGCGATGACGAGGTGGAGCGCATGGTGCGGGACGCGGAGGCCCATCGGGAGGAGGACCGGCGGAAGAAGGAGTGGGCGGAAGTCCGCAACGCTGCCGACGGCCTGATCTACTCAGCCAGGAAGTTGCTGCGGGAGATGGGGGACCTGCTGGACGGGGCCGCCCGCCGTCGGATTGAAGAGAAAATCCGGGCCCTGCAGGAGATTCTGGCGACAGGAGACATCGCCGGGGTCCGCCGGACAATGGCCGAACTCTACCGGGCGATGGAGGAAGCAGGGGGGCCGGGAATCGGCGCGCCGGACACCTCCTCCGAGATGCCCGGATAAACGGACATCCGCGTCCATCTGCGTCCCCAAAGAAAAAGCGGACGCTACCTACCCGACAGTTTGGAAAGCAGGACGCGGACGAGCGCAGAAAACGCGGAAAAATCTCCCTTTCGTTCTCACACCAAGACACAAAGGCACAAAGAAAATCAACAGAAATCGTAACCACCTACGCCAGGGGCTAAAAGCCCAATGGCACTAACTTTTTCGGCGCGCTGGCCTCACCCCTCCCCCGGCCCCTCCCCTCTCCCAAACTTCGTTTGGGAGAGGGGTGCCTCCCCCATAA
>CALDFY010000195.1 GCA_937942115.1 uncultured Anaerolineae bacterium
AGGTCGGCCTTCGCCGACCTCCTGAGAAGGGCGTCAACGCAGGTTGACGCCCGGCGCGAAGCGTAGGGGCAACCCTCGCGGTTGCCCCCAGGGGAGGCCGATTTCCCATCGGCGCAGGGGAGCGCTGACTGAAAGTCAGCCTCCCTGGGCCTTCGGCCAGAGGACGGCCTGCGCCGTCCTTTCAGGGAGGCATCAACGCAGGTTGACGCCCGGCGCGAAGCGTAGGGGCAACCCTCGCGGTTGCCCCCAGGGGAGGCCGATTTCCCATCGGCGCCCGAGGCGGCGGGAAGCGGAGAGCCAAAGCCAGCCTTAAGTTAACGCCTATGGGGGGCCAGGGGGAGGGGTGAGGCCCATCACCCGGCAGGCGATAAAACAGACACCTGGAATTTTCATGCCGTCCAAAAGTGTCCCGATTTCGTTCGGAAAACGAACCATCCCGGCGCTTCCCACCCGGGTACCGCCGGGTAACCGCACAGGTGGGAAATTTTTCTGTTTCTTGGTGTCTTTGTGCCTTCGTGGTGACTAAGCACCCCCCTTCAGCATGGGGTGAGGAAGGGAATGATAGTACTTTTTTCCCATTGACGGGCGCTTCTTATATGGTAAAATCCGAAGCGGAACGGGTCCCCGCCCCCTGTTCCGTGACAAGTGGTTACCCTCCTTTCGCAGACCACGGCCTCCCTTCCCCCGGGGAGGTCGTGGTCTGTTTTGGGGCAGGGGACGCGGGTGGACGCAGATTGAGCGGAATCCCTCCGCAAAAAGCCCGTTGGTGAGCAAACGGGCGGACGTTCCGCCGCCCGAAGCGTCCCCGGTTGTCTTCTCCTCCTAACCTGCTATAATAATCCCGAGTTCCGCGAAGCCCCCACTGCGGCCTGCGATGAACAGAGCATAACCGGTGGGGGCGGAACGGGTATCCCAATCGGGAGGTCCCCCAATGGTTCCATCCGCCGCGTACGAACTGCAAAGCCTGACCGATGCCTACCTCCGCGCGTATTGCGAGACCTATCCCCCTGCCGCTGTCTGGCTGGGATTCCACGAGTACGACGGCCGGCTGCCCGACCTCTCCCGCCGCGCGCAGGAGGCCCGCCTGGCCGACCTCTCCCGCTTCCTGGCCGACCTGGAGCGGATAGACCCCGCCGACCTGGACGAACGGGCCTGGCTGGATTATCAGGTGGTGCGCCATGAGGCCCTCTTTGAGTCCTTTGTCCTGGCCGAATGGCGCAAACTGGAGCGGGACCCCATCCCCTACCTGGAGACGCTGGATGTGGGCAACTACATCCTGCGCACCTACGCGCCGCTGGAAGTGCGGGCGCGGGCCCTCCTGGCCCACCTGCGCGGAATCCCCGCCGTCCTCTCCGCGATGCGGGAGAACCTCACCCGGCCGATGCGCCCCGCCGTCAGCGTCGCCGCGCGCCTCGGGAAGGGCCTGGCCTCTTTCCTCCAGGATGACCTCCCCGGCGCGCTGGCCGGTCTGGAAAACGACGCCCTGCGGGCAGAGTTGGACGGGGCGATCCGGGATGCGGTCCGGGAGATAGAGGCCGCCGTCTCCTGGCTGGAGAACGACGTGGCCCCCCGCGCCACCGACGACTTCGCCCTGGGCGCCGAGCGGTTCGCGCGGATGCTGGCCCTGAGCGAGGGGGTTGACCTGCCGCTGGAGCGACTGCGGGAGGTGGCGGAGGCAAACCTGGCGCGCGATAAAGCGGCCTTTCTGGAGACCGCCGCCCGGCTGGGCGGCCCCGGGCGCGGCCCCAATGACGTGATCGCCGAGGGCAAGCGCCGCCACCCGTCCCCCGAGGACCTGGTCCCCGAGGTCCGGCGGCTGGTAGATGACCTCCGCCAGACGGTCATCGCGCGGGGCATCGTCTCCGTCCCCTACGACGAGAACTGCATCGTCGCCGAGACGCCGCCGTTCCTGCGCTATGCCTTCGCGATGATGTACTCCTCCGGCCCCTTTGAGACCGCCGCGCGGGAATCCTACTACTACGTCACCCCACCGGAGCGGGACTGGCCGCCGGAGAAGGTGGAGGAGTGGATGACGGCCTTCACGTACCACTCCCTCTGGAGCACCTGCGTCCACGAGGCCTGGCCCGGCCACTACCTGCACGGCCTGCACACCCGCAATGCCCCGTCGGCGGTCACCAAAGCCTTCGGCTCCTACGCTTTCACCGAGGGCTGGGCCCACTACTGCGAACAAATGATGTGGGAGACGGTCTGTCCCGATGACCTCTGGGCCCGCCTGGGCCAGTTGAGCGAGGCCCTGCTGCGGGACGTCCGTTTCGTCTGCGCGCTGGGCCTCCACACCGCCGGGATGACGGTGGAGGAGGCGACGCGCCGCTTCGTGGAGGACGCCTTTATGGAGCCGGCGCCGGCCGAAGAGGAGGCCGTCCGGGGCACCTACGACCCCCAGTACCTGAACTACACCCTGGGCAAACGGATGGTGCTCCGGCTGCGGGAGGACGTCCGGGCGCGGGAGGGCGACCGTTTTGACCTGCGGGCCTTCCACGACCGCCTTCTTTCCTACGGCACGCCCCCTGTCCCCGTCGTGCGCCGATTGATGCTGGGCACGGATGAGGGAGATGTGGTATAATTATCAGCAAGCCGTAACTACCTACCCCGATGGCTGGGATGCCCCCTTCCGCCCGCCGCTGAAGCGGCGGGCTCAGATACCAAAGCCCTGACGGGCTATCCGGAAGCCCCTGAAAGGGGCTTCGCATCGGAGCCAGGGGCATTTCGCCCAATGGGGCGCACATTTGCCCCCACTCCCCTTTCCCCCCTCCCCCATCGCGGTGCTTGGGGGAGGGGGGAAGGGGAAGGGTTTCGCGGCGGCCTTCGGCCGCCGCAAAACCCCGCCCTCACCCCCGGCCCCCATAGGCGTTAACTCAAGGGGCTGCGCCAGTTGGGTCGCCGCCTCGGGCGCTGACTGAAGCCAGCCTCTTTGGGCCTTCGGCCGGGTCCCTTCACTTCGTTCGCAACCAGGTCGGCCTTCGCCGACCTCCTGAGAAGGGCGTCAACGCAGGTTGACGCCCGGCGCGAAGCGTAGGGGCAACCCTCGC
>CALDFY010000196.1 GCA_937942115.1 uncultured Anaerolineae bacterium
GGACATCATAATGTCCAGCAACACCAGGTCGGGCTTCTCCTTCCGCATCACCGCCAGCGCCTGCTGCCCGCTGGCCGCCGTGATGACCTCGTACCCCTTGCCGCGCAGGATCCGCCGCGTCAGGTTGACGAAGTCCGGGTCATCGTCTACCACCAGGATTCTGGTCATCCTCTCCTCCTTTTCCAGCAATGGACGCCCAAAGAAACCCGAAGTGTTGCGCAGGCCGCCGGGCCTGCAACGCAGGCGAACAGCCCGCAACGCAGGCGAACAGCCTGCGCCACCGGGTTCTTTATGATTTTCAGTGCTGGGCGGCCTCCTGCTTCTTCGCCTCCCAGATTTCCATCGCCCGCTGGGGGCCGTAGTACCACTTGGCGTGGTGCTCCGCCGCGTACTCCGCCGAGATCACCCCGAAGCGCATGCTCACCAGCCCGGCCCACATCAGCGGGTGCGCCACGGCCAGGTAGAGATGCACCAGGAACATCCCGACGGCGACGATCATCGCCAGGTCATGGAAAATCACCAGCCAGCGGAACAGTTCCGGCGGGATCACCCCTTTGCCGAACCACATCGGGATGCCGGTGAGGCCGAAGGCAACCCAGGTGACAATCATCACCAGCCCGTTCATCTTCTCCCCGGCGTTGAAGCGGCCCTGCGGCGGCATCGCCTCGTGCTTGCCCAGCAGATAATAAGCAGGGGCGGCCTTTAGCCAGCCGATGTCTTCTTTCCGGGGGAGAAACTCCCGGGTATGCATGATGAATCGGCGGGGCTGGAGGACATAGTAGACGATGGGCAGAAGGCCGAAGATGACCGCCGCTATCCGGTGGACCATCCGGAGGAACAACCCCGCCTCCCCCTGGGCCAGCGGCTGCAGGAAGGGGAAATAGAGAGCCATCCCGGTGACTGCCAGGGGGATGAAGGTGGCGGTGTGGAGCCAGTGGCCCAGTCGCTCTACAAAAGTGTATTTGGGAATCCACTGGATGGCAATCGCTTCCGGTCTGCCTTTGATCTGGACGGTCATCTCACTTCCTCCATGCGAATCTTGCGGCGGACGAAGAGGAATGCGCCCAGAATGCCCAACAGGATGGCGCCGAAAACACCGGTGCCCAGGGGCTGGATGACCCTCTGCCAGGCCCGGGCCAGACCCGGCGTCTTCGGGACCGAGGGCAGACCGTACTGTTCCGGCTCATCCAGCAGGATGCTCAGCCGGTGCAACCCTCCCGCCTCAGTTTCGCCGTAGATCCGGGCGTTCATCCCCTTCGCCCGCAACTCCGTCACCCGAGCGCGGGCTTTCTCCAGCAGTTCCCCCCGTTTCCCCCACGTCAGCGCGCTCACCGGGCAAATCTCCGCGCAGGATGGCCCACCGATACCGGCCCAAATCCGGTCCTGGCAGAAGGTGCACTTGGCCGACTTGGCCGCACCGGTCAGGGGATTGGCGACCTGCAGATGGGGGACGCCATAGGGGCAGAACTGGGTGCAGTAGCCGCAGCCGTTGCACTTATTCCGGTCCAGGGAGACGAACCCCATCGGGTCGTAGGAGAGGGCGCCGGTCGGGCAGACGGCTACACAGGCCGCGTCCGTGCAGTGCATGCACTGGTAGTTGAAGAAATGCCAGCCCACCTCTGTCCGGCAGAGTTTGATGATGTTCCAGGTGATGGCGGAGAGGCCCCGGGGGGATTCATAGATTCTCAAGGGGTCGGTGCTCTCGTTGGGCAGTTTGTTCCAGCGCTTACAGGCCATCTGGCAGGCCCGGCAGCCGACGCATTTGACCGGGTCGTAGAGGATGGCGACATCGTCAGGAGCGGGCAAACGGGCCGCCGCCGCAGGACGGGCGCCGGCCAGGGAGATGCCCAGCCCCAGCGCGGAGAGGCCCAGAAACTCCCGACGATTCATCTTGGTTTCAGGAGATTTCTCATCGTTCATCGTTCACCCCTCCTGGTGGGGGTCGTCCCTGGACGGCTTTTCCAGGGGACGGACCCCCCACCGCTGTAGTTCCGCCAGAACGTTCCGGAGGAGGGTCTCCGCCTGAGCGGCGACGGTCGGGGATAACTCCAGCCCCACTTCCAGCGAGGCCGGCTGAATTCCCCAGAGGACGACTTCTGGGGGAGAGCGGCCCAGCAGGCGGGCCGCCGCCAGCAGGTCGCTCAGGCCCACCTGGTGGGGGGAGTACTTCAGGCTCAGCACGGCCGGAACTTCCTCCCCCTCCAGCCGGACCACGGTTCCCGGAAGGGCATCCATCTGGACGGCGTCCACAATCAGCAGCCGGTTCGCCGCCTCCACGTAGGGCAGGAGGTCCAGCCCCAGCGTCCCGCCGTCCAGGATTTCCACCTCCGGCGGGAAGTCGTATCGCTCCCGCAGGAGGCGGATGAGGTGGACGCCCACCCCTTCGTCGCTCAGGAGGATGTTTCCCACTCCCAGGACCAGCGTTTTCACGGGCAGGTCCAGTCGTTCAGGCGGATTCGGGTCACCTCCCGGCCGTGCGCGTCCGTGACATGGACGGCGCAGGCCATGCACGGGTCAAAGGAGTGGATGGTGCGGAGAATCTCTATCGGCCGCTCCGGGTCGGCCACGGGCGTGCCCACCAGTGCCGCCTCGTATGCCCCGGGCCGCCCTTTAGCATCCCGGGGCGACGCGTTCCAGGTGGAGGGAACCACGGCCTGATAGTTGGCAATCTTGCCGTCCACAATGCGGACCCAGTGGGCCAGGGCGCCGCGCGGCGCTTCGTGGGGCCCCCAACCCTGCACCTCCTTCGGCCAGGTGGCCGGGTCCCACTTCTCTCCATTGTGAACCGCGAGGTCTCCGTTAGCCATATTCTCCGCCAGTTCGTCCACCCAGGCGTTCAACTGTTCGGCGACGACCAGGGTCTCAATCCCGCGCGCCGCCGTCCGCCCCAGGGTGGAGAAGAGGGCCTCCGGCCCGGCCCCCAGGCTCTTCAGGACGGCATCCACCAGTTCCCTCACCCGCTTGTGGCCGGAGGCATAGGCCACCAGCATCCGGGCCAGCGGCCCCACTTCCATCGGCCGATCATCATAGCGAGGGGCCTTGAGCCAGGAGTACTTGCCATCGGTATTCAGGTACTCGTAGGGTGGTTGGGGGCCGGTGTAGTTGGGGGAAGTCTCCCCGTCCCAGGGATGCTTGGAGACCTGGTCGCCTTCGGCGTACTGATACCAGGAGTGGGCCACGTATTCGGCCACTTTCTGGTGATCCAGGGGGTGGATCATGCTCAGATCCCGGTTCAGGATGACACCGGGGGGGAAGAAGAGATTGCCAGCCCGGTCGGGGTACTCGCCGTAGACCAGGAAGTTCCCCAGCCCTTCGCCGATGCCCGCCCATTCGTCCTTATAGAAAGAGGCGACCGCCAGGAGGTCGGGGATGTAGACCTGCTGGACGAAGGTCAGGGCCTTCGTGAAGAGCCGCTTCAGGAGGGCCAGTTTATCGGCGTTGAGGGCGACCTCGCTATCGGGGTCCACCGGGATGGACATTCCCCCCACCAGATAGGTCTGCGGGTGGGGGTTCTTGCCGCCCAGGATGGCGTGGGCCCGGATGACGTCCCGCTGCCAGTCCAGCGCCTCCAGGTAGTGGGCCACCGCCATCAGGTTGGCCTCGGGCGGGAGCCGGTACGCCGGATGCCCCCAGTAGCCGTTGGCGAAGATTCCCAGTTGGCCGCTGCGGACAAAGGCGTCCAGTTTTTCCTTGATGGAGCGGAAATAATCGGGGCTGGAGTTGGGCCAGTCGGAGATGGACTGAGCCAGTTGGGCGGTCTTGTTGGGGTCGGCCTTCAGCGCGCTGGTGATGTCCACCCAGTCCAGCGCGTGGAGATGATAGAAATGGATGACGTGGTCCTGGACGCACTGAATGCCGGTGATGAGGTTGCGGATAATGCGGGCGTTATCGGGAATCCGAATTCCGAGAGCATTTTCTACGCTTCGCACGGAAGCGACGGCATGCACCGTCGTTCAAACCCCTCATATGCGCTGGGCCATCAGCCAGGCTTCTCGGGGGTCGCGGCCCTTCATAATGATTTCCAGCCCCCGGAACATCGTGCTGGAGGCCCAGGCTTCGGCCACATAGCCGTCCTCAATCCGGGCTTCAATGCGCAGATGGCCCTCTATGCGGGTGATGGGATCAATGACGATTTTCTGAGCCATGTCACGCCTCCTTCTCCTTGGTCAGTTGGTGGACAGCAACGGCCCCGGCCACACCGGCCGCCACGCCGACGGCCGCGCCGATGACCCCCGCTGTGATCGGCGACATCCCTGCCGCTGGCTCCACTGCCGGATAGGTGGCGGGCGGGGTCAGGGCGTGGATGGGGACGGGCTCGTAGGCCGGCATCTCCCAGAAGTTCAGAGCCGCGCAGGCGATGCAGCCGTGGCCAGCACCCACCGGCCAACTGGTCCCCTCGTTCCAGCGGATGGAGGGGCAGTTCTGGAAGGCCACGGGCCCCTTGCAGCCCATCTTGTAGAGGCACCAGCCCTTGCGGTGGCCTTCGTCCCCCCAGGCCTCCACGAACTCCCCGGCGTCAAAGTGGCCGCGCCGCTCGCAGTTATCGTGGATGCGGTGGCCGTGGGCGAAGAGGGGACGACCCAGGCTGTCCAGTGCGGGCAGTTCTTTGAAGGTCAGATAGTGGACCACGGTTGCGGTCAGGTTATCCACATTCATCGGGCAGCCGGGGAGATTGACGATGGGGACGCCGGAGATGATGTCCTTCACCCCTTTGGCGCCGGTGGGGTTGGGGGGCGTCGCCGGCCAGCCGCCGTAGAAGGCGCAGGCCCCCACGGTGATGATCGCGGCCGTATTGGCCGCCACCTCCTGGAGGATCTCCAGCGCGGAGCGTCCGGCGATGCAACAGTAGACGCCGTTATCGGCGGTGGAAATGGAGCCCTCCACAATGGTGAGGTAGCCACCTTCTTTGATAGTATCCTGGAGCGACTTCTCGGCTGCACGACCGGCGGGGGCCATAATAGTCTCGTGGTAGTTGAGGGAGATGATGTCCAGCACCAGTTCGGCGACGGAGGGGCGGTTGGCCCGCAGGAGGGACTCCGTGCATCCGGCGCAATCCTGGAACTCCAGCCAGACCACCGGAGGCCGCCGGACGTTTTCCAGGGCCCGGGCGATTTTTTCCGCCCGGTCCACCGGGAGGGCCAGGATGCCCGCCATGATGGTACAGAATTTCAGGAACTCACGGCGGGTGATGCCCCGCAGGGCCAGTTCTTCGGCAATGGTCAGAGAACGGTCTGTATCCATCAGTGCACCTCCGGAAAGATATTTGGGGGTTGCTGAGGAGTTGGGCTATCTTCCATCGGACATCGGCACCTCCTTTCGTTGATCGGGCGAGATAAA
>CALDFY010000197.1 GCA_937942115.1 uncultured Anaerolineae bacterium
ACATCCTGGACCCGTGGGAGGAGGTGCGCGACCCGCTGGACCCGGCGGGGTACGAGGCGCGCGTGCGGGCCAGCACCTTCCCCGGCGAGACCTTCCGGGTGCTCAAGGAGAAGGAACAGCGCCGGTACGGCGAATACCGCACCCGGCGGCTGGTGCTGGAGGCGTGGGAGCGGATGTTCGGGCGGGGATGATCGCGGAACCAGGGAATTTGACACCTGCAGATTCTCTGATATACTGAAATACAGAAATACTGCAAGGCAGGAGGAAATTATGAGCGTCTACCAGGTACAGGTGGCCAAACGGGGCGTTATCACCCTGCCGGCGCCGGTGCGCCGGAGGCTGGCCCTCCAGGAGGGCGGCATCCTGACCCTGCTGGACCTGGACGGCGCGCTCATCCTGATTCCCCGCGTCCTGGAGACCGACCGTCTGGCCGACCGTCTGGCCGACCAGTGGCGGGCCCAGGGCGCCGACCTGGAGACCATGCTGAAAACCCTGCGCGAGGTCCGGGGTGAACCCGCCGCTGGCTAAGGTCTTCCTGGATACCAGCGTGATTTTCGCTGCCGTCCTCTCTCCCCAGGGGGGTGCGCGGATGGTCCTGCGCCTGGGCGAAATCGGCTACCTGCGCCTGCTGGCAGGCCCGCAGGTCCTGCGGGAATGCGAGGAGGTCGTGCGCCGCAAAGCCCCCGACTCCCTCCCTGATCTGGCCCTTCTGCTGGATGTGGCCCGGCTGGAGGTCACGGGCGAGGCCGGCCCGGAAGCGCTGGAGCAGGCTCAGCGGTGGCTCTCCCATTCTCCCGACGCGCGGATTCTGGCGGAGGCACTGCAGGCCGGAGCCGACTGGCTGGTGACCCACGATGCCCGCCACTTCCTGGCGGTCCCGTCGGAGGCGCTCCCCCTGCGCATCGGCACCCCCGGCGACCTGCTGGCGTGGATTCGGGAACTTCTGGCTGGCCAAGCCGGGTAGTGCCTACCCTGCACAGTGATCAACCCTTATCGGAGGCCGATATGGACGCCTTCACTCTTCGCCAGCGGGTTTTGCAGGATTACGACGCCTACGTCCGCAGTTTCCTTACCATCGCCGATGCGCGCGCCCGGGAGCACGTGGAGCGGCGGCTGAGCGAGGGCATCCTCTGGCCTGAACCCCTCCTCCAACTCAACCCTGCCTACAAAATGGGCTCCACCGTCGCCGAACTGGTCGCCGAAGGGCTCTTGCACCCCCTCTGTGCCCAAATCTTCACCGACGACGACGGCCGCCCCTTCCGCCTCTACGCCCACCAGGAGCAGGCCCTCCGCTGCTATGCCCGGCACCAGCCCTACGTCCTCACCACCGGCACCGGCTCCGGCAAAAGCCTCACCTACCTCATCCCCATCATAGACCACATCCTCAAGAACCAGCCCGAGCGCCGCTCCGTCCGCGCCATCATCGTCTACCCGATGAACGCCCTCGTCAACTCCCAACGGGAGGCCATCCGCCGCCTCCTCTCCAAAACGCCGGGGGTGGGGGCGCTCCCCTCCCCCCGTGTGGGGGAGGGGCCGGGGGTGGGGGTCCGCTTCGCCCGTTACACCGGCCAGGAGACCCGGGAGGAGAAGGACGCCCTCATCCAGGACCCGCCCCACATCCTCCTCACCAACTACATGATGCTGGAACTGGTCCTGGTCCGCCCCGAGGAGCGGGTCTTCGTGGAGCGGACTCTGGCCGACCTGGCCTTCCTGGTCCTGGACGAACTCCACACCTACGGCGGCCGCCAGGGGGCGGACGTGGCGATGCTGGTGCGGAGGCTGCGGGAACGTTCCGGCAATCCCGACCTCCTCTGCATCGGCACCAGCGCCACCCTCGCCGCCGGCGGCACCTGGGAGGAGGACCGGCAGGCCGTTGCCGACGTGGCCTCCCGCATCTTCGGCATCCCGGTCCCGCCGGAGAACGTCATCGGCGAGACCCTGCAGCGGGCCACCCTCGGCGCAGCGGACGCCGACGCCCTCCGCGCCGCCCTCCAATCCGACCCGCCCGCCGACCTCCCCCTGGAGGCGTTCATCCGCCACCCTGTCGCCATCTGGATTGAGCGGGCCTTCGGCCTGGAAGAGGAGGACGGCCACCTGCGACGGCGGAAGCCCATCTCCCTGGAGGAGGGCGCCCGCCAACTGGCCGAACTCACCGGCGCCGACCCCGCCCGCTGCCGGGACTACCTGGAAGCGATGTTCCGGCTGGGCAGCCGCCTGCGCACCCCCGACGGCAACCCCCTCTTCGCCTTCAAACTCCACCAGTTCATCTCCCAGGGCGGCACCGTCTACGCCACCCTGGAGCCGCCCCCCCAGCGCTTCCTCACCCTGGAGGGGCAATACTACGCCCCCGCCGCCGGGGGAGACCGCGTCCTCTTCCCCCTCCTCTTCTGCCGGGAGTGCGGGCAGGAGTACTACGCCGTTTGGTGGGACCAGGAGGAGGGCCGCCTCTACCCCCGCCCCTCCGAAGAGGGGGACGAGGCCCACCGGGGCCTGCGGGAGGGCTATCTCCTGGTGGAGGACCCGGAAGCGCCCATCTGGAGCAAAGGCCGGGTGGACGACCTCCCCGACGCCTGGTTCCGGGAGACCCGCAACGGCCGCGTCGTCAAGCGGGAGTATCAGGACGCCGTCCCCAAGCCCCTCTGGGTCCGGCCCGACGGCAAGTTGGGAGAGGAAGGAGAGGGAGCGTCCGCCTGGTTCCTCCCCCGTCCCTTCCTCACCTGCCTGACCTGCGGCGTGGTCTACACCCGCCGGGAGCGGGAGTTCCGCAAACTGGCCCGCCTCTCCAGCGAGGGGCGCAGCACCGCCACCACCCTGCTGGCTCTCTCCGCCGTCGCCGAACTCCGTCGTCAGCCGGTGGACCCCCGCGCCGCCAAACTGCTCAGTTTCACCGACAATCGCCAGGATGCCTCCCTCCAGGCCGGCCACTTCAACGACTTCGTCCAGGTAGCACTGTTGCGCGCCGCCATCTACCGGGCCCTCCCCGAGGACGGCTCCCCGCTGGACCACACGGAGGTCGCCGCGAGAGTGGTGGACGCGCTGGGGCTCCCCCAGGAGGCCTATGCCCGGGAAGCGGCGGAATCCGGCCGCCTGGCCCGGCTCAACCGGGAGGCCCTGGAAACTTTCATTGAGTACCGCATCTACGAGGACCTGCGCCGGGGCTGGCGGGTGGTCCAGCCCAACCTGGAGCAGTGCGGCCTCCTTCAGATAGATTACGACGGCCTGGAGGAACTCTGCCGCGACCCGGCGGTCTGGAAGGGCCACCCCCTCCTGGCTGATGCCTCCCCCCAGCAGCGGCTTTTCGTCGCCTGCGCCTTCCTGGACCACCTGCGCCGGGCCCTCATCCTGGACGCAGAGTGCCTGGACCCGCAGCAGCAGGAGCGGATCCGGAAACAGGTAACCCAGGCGCTCAAAGAGCCCTGGACCTTTGACGAGAACGAGCGGCTTCGGGAAGCGGGGTGGGCTGTCCTGGGGGACGCCGAGCGCGGGACCCACGACCTGAGTCTCTCCCCCCGCAGCGCGCTGGGCCGCTTCCTCCGCTCTTACCAGGCCTGGCCCCACCTGCGGGCCCCGTTGAGCGAGGAGGAGTACCAGGCCCTGCTTCCGGCCTGGCTGGAGGCCCTCCGGCGGGGCGGCTACATCGCCTTCAACAACAGCCGGACGGCGGTCCAGGTCCGGGCCGACGCCCTCCGCTGGCGCCGGGGGGACGGCTTCGCGCCGCCCCCTGACCCCATCCGCAGCCGCTGGATGCGCTTCGCCCAGCCGCTGGCGCGGGAGGCCAACGCCTTCTTCCGCGACTTCTACGCCCGTATCGCCGCCGACCTGGGCCCTCTGGAAGGGCGGGAGCACACCGGCCAGGTGGCGCGGGAACTGCGCCTCCAGCGGGAGGAGGCCTTCCGGGAGGGGAAACTGGCCTGCCTCTTCTGCTCCCCGACTATGGAACTGGGCATAGACATCGCCGACCTGAACGTCATCCACCTGCGCAACGTCCCGCCTAACCCCGCCCACTACGCCCAGCGCAGCGGCCGGGCCGGGCGGAGCGGCCAGCCCGCGCTGATAATGGCGTACTGTACAGCCACCAGCGGCCACGACCAGTACTTCTTCCACCGCCCGGTCCGCATGGTCTCCGGCGCCGTCGCGCCGCCCCGGCTGGACTTGAGCAACGAAGAGATGCTCCGGGCCCACGTCCACGCCATCTGGCTGGCCCATACCGGCCTCTCCCTGGGCGCCTCCATCACCGAGGTAGTGGATGCCACCCAACCCGACTTCCCGTTGAAAGAAAACGTCCGGCACTCCATCCACCTTACCGGAAAAAAGTTCCAGGAATGCCTGGAGGAATGCCGGAAAGTTCTGGAATCCGACCCGGCCACCGCCCGCTTCGCAGGCGACTGGCTCCAGCAAGTGCTGAGCGACGCGCCCCGCGCCTTTGACCGAGCCTTTGACCGCTGGCGGGAGATGTACGCTGCCGCCGACCGCCAGTTGCGGGAGGCGCGGACGGTCATAGACCGCTCCCACCAGATGCGGGTGCCGAAGGAGGAGGTGGCGGAGGCTGAGCGGCGGGAGCGGGAGGCCCGCCGTCAGAAAGACCTCCTCTGTAACCTGGAAGGGGCGGGAGAATCCGACTTCTACCCCTACCGCTACCTGGCCAGTGAGGGCTTCCTGCCCGGCTACAACTTCCCCCGCCTCCCCATCCGGGCCTACATCCCCAGCGGCGACCAGGGGGAGTTCGTCTCCCGTCCCCGCTTCCTGGCCCTCACCGAGTTCGGCCCGGGCAACATCATTTACCACGAGGGCAACAAATACCGGGTGGTCCGCAGCCAACTTCCCGGCGGCGACGCGACGGCCCGCTTCGTTCGGGCCAAACTCTGTCACGTCTGCGGGGCCTTCCACGAGGGGGATGAAGCCCAGACCGACCTATGTGTTGTCTGCGGCACCCCGCTGGACGCCTCTAACAGCGATTACAGCGAGCAATTTTTTGAGATGACCGACGTGGTGACCCAGCGGCGGGAGCGCATCACCTGCGACGAAGAGGAGCGGCTGCGGGAGGGCTACGAAGTCACCAGCCACTTCCGCTTCGCACCGGGGCCGGGCGGTGGACCGCAGGCCTCCGAGGTCGCCGTGGAACTTCCCGGCGCGCCGCTGGGCATCACCGGCCTGCGCCTGACCTACGGCCCCTCGGCGACCCTGTGGCGGATCAACCACGGCTGGCGGCGGTCCCGGGAGGTGGGCTTCACCCTGGACCCGGCGCGCGGGGAGTGGACGCCGCGCCCGGACGAGGAGGAGAAGGAGGAGAGGGGGCCGGAACCGAAGCGGACCCTCATCAGCGGCGTTCGCCTCCTGGTGCGGGATACCCGCAACATCCTGCTGGTCCATCTTGAGGGGAAGGCGGATGAGGGGTTACTGGCCTCCTTCCAGGCCGCGCTGCAGCGGGGCATTGAGGCCATCTTTCAGGTGGACGAGGAGGAATTGACCTCGGAGCGGGTCGGCTCCGGGGCGCACCGGGCCATCCTGTTCTGGGAAGCGGCGGAGGGAGGGCTGGGCGTCCTCTCCCGGCTGGCGGAAGACCCGACCATCCTGAGGCAGGTGGCGCGGGAGGCGCTTTCCATTTGCCACTTCAGCCCGGAGGGGGAAGACGAGCGCCCGCCCCGGCTTCTGGCGGAGGGGGAGGCCGAAGGCTGTGCCCGCGCCTGCTACGACTGCCTCCTCACCTACCGCAACCAGCGGGACCATCCCTACCTGGACCGCCACCGGATGCGGGACCTTCTGCTGGCGCTGGCCGAGAGCGCGCCGGAGGCGAAGCGGAGAGGGCGCGGCCGGGAGGAGCAGTACCACTGGTTACTGGAGCGCACCGACCCGGCGTCGGCTCTGGAGCGGCGCTTCCTGGAGCATCTCTACCGCACCGGCCGCCGCCTGCCGGACTACGCCCAGCCGAACCTGGCCGATTACCCTGCCCGTCCGGACTTCTACTACGAGGCGGCCCGGGCCTGCATCTTCTGTGACGGCGCCGTCCACGACCGGCCGGAAGTGGCGGCGGAGGACCGGCGCATCCGCGCCGCCCTGTGGGACCTGGGCTACCGGGTCATCGTCATCCGCTACGACCGGGACCTGGAGGAACAGATCGCCGCCTATCCGGACCTGTTCGGGCCTGTCCTGTAGGACTCCCTCGCTCTTCCGCACCCGAAACCTTGCCACAGATCCAAACAGGACGTACGCAGTCCACTTGTAGGATGGGCTTTCAGCCCGTCTGGACGGCCTGGAAAGGCCGTCCTACACGGTAAGTGCGTAACTCCTGACAAATTGAGGTATAACGGTGCAGGCTGTTAGCCCAATGGCACTAACTTTTTCTGTGGCGCAGGCTGTGAGCCTGCGATAAACAGCCGAAGTTGCCTGCACCCACAGGCCTGGCGGCGCCACATACTTCCAAATCCCAAATGTTAGCACCATCGGGCCGTTAGCCTGCGATAGAAGGCCGGAAAAAGCCTTTTTGCAGAAATGCGACTTACTCCTTGCCCTCTGCCTCCTGCTCCCCGCTCCCCGCTCCCTGCTCCCTGCGACTTGCGCCCTGCTCCCTGCTCCCTGCGACTTGCGCCCTGCTCCCTGCTACAACTCCTCCACCATCTCCTGCATCCTCCCCACATCCGGATGCAGATACCGGGCCGTCGTGGAAAGACTGGTATGACCCAGAAGCGCCTGCAACGTCGCCAGGTCGCCCCCCGAC
>CALDFY010000198.1 GCA_937942115.1 uncultured Anaerolineae bacterium
GGCCTTCGGCCGCCGCAAAACCCCGCCCTCACCCCCGGCCCCTCTCCCCAACGAAGTTTGGGAGAGGGGAGGGACCGGGGGAGGGGTGAGGCCAGCGCGCCGAAGAAGTTAGGGCCATTGGGCTTTTAGCCCCTGGCATAGGTAGTTACGTCCGGGCTCAGAAAACAAAGCCCTTCGGGCCACAGCCCGAGGGGCCTCGCTCCGTGGGGCTGTTTCGCCCCCGAAGGGGGTTTCGTAGAATGAACCCGGCGGTAAACCGCCGGGCGGAGGGCCTGGGGTAGACGATTGCCCGTTTCATTACCCAGCAGGAGGGAAGATGACTGCCACCAACCTGGATGATGCATATCTGGCCTTTGACCCGCTGAGACCTCTCAGCGGCCCGCTGCTGGAATCATACTATGTGGGCCGGGAGCCCAATCCGGTAGACCGCATCCGTCAAATCCTGCTCCGGGCGCCGGATACCCCGGATAAGATTCTGTTCACGGGACACCGGGGATGCGGCAAATCCACCGAATTGAACCGCCTCCTGGAGGACCCCGCCATTCAGAAGACCTTCCTTATCGTCCCCTTCTCCCTCGCGGATGTGCTGGACCCGCTGGACCTGGGGTACGTGGACCTGCTGGTCGCGATTGAGGCCGGCCTGTACCGGGCGGCCCGTCAGGCCGGAGTCCAGATAGACGAACGGCTGGCCAGCCTGCTGGAAAAGTTCTGGCTGCCTCAAGGCGAGCCCGTCGGCTTTCTCAGACCGGAGAAAATCTCCCCTGCGGAGTTATTGGATCTCTGGTTTGAGGGATTGGTGGGCCCCTATGGCAAACTTCGCCTGGAGGCGGTGACCCGAGAATATCTGCGCCAGGCGCTGGCGCACCGGGTTTCTGAACTGGTCACCCACATCGCATACCTTGCCAGCCTGGTCCGCAGCCAGTTGAAGCGGAGCATCCTGGTTGCCATTGACGACCTGGATAAACCCGACATCGCCACCGCCCAGGAACTGTTCTACCGCCACGCGACAGCCCTGACCCAGCCTCCCTGCAAAATCATCTACACGGTCCCCATTGCCCTCCTCTACGCGGCCGAGTTTCGCTCCGTCGCCCGGAGTTTCAGCGGCTGGTTTGTCCTCCCCAACATCAAAGTATGGAACCGCGATGGGACTCCCTGTGAGGACGGGCAACGCCTTATGAAGGAAATGGTCGCCCGCCGAATAGACCCTGGGCTCATTGATTCGGAGGCGCTGGAGTTTTTGATCGGCATGAGCGGCGGCGTGATGCGGGAGATGACCACGCTGATGCAACTGGCCTGCAACGAGGCCCGGGTGGCGGGAAAAGCCAAAATAGACCTTCCTGTTGCTGAGATCGCCGTCGCCACCATCCGGAACGAGTATCAGCGTTCCCTGCGGGCCGAACATTACCCCCAGTTACGAATGGTCCAGCAGGATAAACAGGTGCGGGAAATCCACCGCGCTCACCGACGGCCCGACGAGGAGGAGTCCGAACTGGCTTTGCTGGAACTTCTCCATAACCTGAGCATTCTGGAGTACTCCAATAAGGATTCGTGGTGGGACGTTCACCCGATCGTGAAATCTCTGCTATAGCGGCTCTGGAGGGGCTCCCGCTATTATTTGCGCCAGCGCCGCCCGCAGGGCTGCTGGCCGAGCCTCTGGCCCTGGACGAAGAGGGTCTTCAGGAGTTGGAGCGGCTGTGCACCGCGCTGGCTTCCCTGCGCGGGCAACCTGCCCTTTTCCTGGCTTTCTGCGATTCCCCTCTCCTGCGCGACCGCCTGATCGCGGAGGTCGCCGCGCGCCTTCCGGAGTGGAGCATGCGGGTTTTCAGGGTCCCCGAGACGGCGCCGGATTTCCTGCCCCGGCTGGTGGCCGAAGAAACCATAGCAGGTGACGCCGTTTTCGTTATTGTGGATTCGCAAGCAATCACTTCTGTAGCCCGTTATTTGAATTACCGGCGGGAGATTCTGGCCCGCCTTCCCTATCCGGTGGTCCTGTGGTTCCCCCACAGCGCAGAAGCAGAAATCCACCGGCTGGCTCCGGACTTCTGGGCCTTTCGCCGCCAGGCCTTCACCTTTCGCCTCTTTGCCCCCTGGCTGCTGGGCGTCTCCCAGAAGGTCGCCGAAGCGGGGGTCCCGGCCGGTACTTCAGAAGAGCGGCAGGCCGCCATCTCTTTGCTCCGGCAGTTGCTCAGGGACCTCCAGGAGACGGGGGCAGGGAATACGATGCTGGCCGCCCGCCTTCACCGGGAACTGGGGGGCCTGCTGCGGCAAGAGCACTTCTGGGAGGAATCCCGCCGGGAATTGGAACAGGCCCTGGCAATTGCAGGGTGCAGATCGCAGATTGCAGATTCAAAAGACGAGTGTGCCCACACCTACTACTCTCTGGGACTTACGCTGTATTACCTGGATGAATACGATGCGGCGCTGGAATCCTACCGGGCGGCGCTGGGGCTCTTTCGGGCCGTCGGCGACCGCCTGGGGGAGGCCAATACCCTCCAGGCCATCGGCGACGTGCAGCGGTTTCGGGATGAATACGATGCAGCGCTGGAATCCTACCGGGCGGCGCTGGGGCTCTATCGGGCCGTCGGCTCCCGCCTGGGGGAGGCCAATACCCTCGCCGCCCGAAGCCGCCTGGCCCTCCGGCAGGGCCGGGATGAGGAAGCCCGCGCGCTCCTCCAGCAGGCCGTGGACCTCCATACCGCCATCGGCAGCCGATACGACGTTGCGGTTGACCTGGGCAACTTCGGCCTGGCCCTGCGGGACCTGGGCCGCATAGAGGAGGCCCGCCCCTACCTCCTCCAGGCAGCGGAAATCTTTGACGGGATCGCCCTTCCACAACAGGCGGAGCAGATGCGGCAGGCGGCGGTAGCGCAAGATTGAATCTTGCGCTACCCTGTTTCACTTTTCACGCTACGAGGTGCCTATGCCCACCATAGACGATCTGATCGCCCAACTCCATCAGATGCGCCAGCAGGCCCGGCTGGGCGGCGGGCCGGAGCGCATTGACCGCCAGCACGCCCAGGGGAAACTGACCGCCCGGGAGCGGAT